>JBKJZK010000443.1:0-3004 GCA_046715215.1 Nitrospiraceae bacterium | reverse complement strand
TCGTTGCATCACCCACAACGCTCGTGCGTCATTTGTCTTGGGACGATTGGATGGAAACCATCCCCCGTGAAGAGCTCACCCGCGCGGCTTGAGTTCTTCCAATGTGAATTGTTTCGGAAGCATCACTGGGACCACGATACCGATGGGATCACCCCGCTTGATTGTCGTCGGCTTCGTGAGTTGCAACAGAAAGTTGGCGGTGAAGGCGTCATAGTCTGGGAGCCAGTCGTACATATTCGGCGTGCGTTTATACTCTTGAGTCTTCATCCCCTCCCACACCAAAAACGTCCGGTCGGGATAGTGATAGAAGTGGTTCGGCACGTCCTTCATCATCAATCCCACCTGCTTGGGATAGTAGAACCGAATGCCGCAACAGAGTTTGGGATGCCCGCTGTTTAAGATCACATCGACGTAGGTCCCTGAAAACGACTTGTAGCCAAGGATCCGCTCCTCCGGCAAGATCGGTGGGGCTTGCCACTTGACCCCATCGGCCGTTCGGCGAATCTTACAGTCCGCCGGAGACCGAAGGAGCCAGCCATACTGGCCCACGGCTCGTACTGGTCCACAATCGTCGGGGATCACTTTGTAGCCTTCGACTGCCATCGTGCGCTGCTCGTTCAGCGACATCCCTGACAACAACGGCCGATGTGGTATGAAGTCGAGCTTCAGTCTCTCCGGCGCGAAGGCAGTCGAATACTCCCGTTCCCAATAGATGACGATCTTGTCGCTCAGCTCCTCGCCGGTAACCTGTTCTGGAGTCAGTTCGCTCATCCCGACAACCGTAATCGATCTAGGAAACCCAGTGCAAGCACGTTAGCAGGCCGCCCGCCCCCCGCAGGAGAGCCGAGCGAGACTGGCGGGACAGGCGAACCCGAGGTGCGGGAATCCAATCTGCCCACGTCGAGCCTTTCTCGCATGGTTCGCGCTTCAAACGCCAGGCCTCCGCCGCTGGCGAGCTGTTTCAGCATCCTGCTAGACCTTCTTTATGTGGAACAATGTTAGACCAGCCCTCAGCCTTCCTTTCGGCAGGATCGTGCGATGCATCCGAAACGTGGGAAGCTGTTCGACTGGTTCTTCCCAGCAGACGTGGAGTCCGTGGGACGCGCCATGCTGACCGAGCTGTGCCGAACCGACGACGAACGCATTGCCTCCTCCCCGAAGAATTCGGCTGATCCCCTTCATGCGTTTGGCCAAGCTGGCCGGTAGGTCTCCGCTGTCGTAGGGCACCCAGTGGTAGACCAAGTCATAAGAGGGCGGGGCTTCCCGATCGTACAGCCCTTCGTCCGAAACGAATCGAATGCGCGAGAGCCAATGCCACCGCTGCAACTCGGCACAGACGCTCCAGAGTTGTTGTGCCTGCTTTTGCGCGAAGGCCGGATACCGTACCAGCACGGTATAGTCTCTCGGTCGATCAAACGTGATGCAGCTCGCAACCACAGCATCGCCATTGTCGATGAGCACGCGCTGGGCTCTCGCAAGGCCCGCGCCGATTTCGCGATCCTGTTCGCCAATATCTTGCAAATAATCGGCCACGAAAGGTTGCGCCGAGCACTCACCAATTTCAGATTCGTCTTCCGGATAGAGCAATACCGCGCCATAGGCGTCGGCTGGAGGGATGAGCGGGACCCCCTGGACAAAGACAGACCGCCAATCGACCGGGCTCATGGTCACAGGCGCATCAGACTGTTCCAGGCTCCCATGCGGCAGGGGCACAGCCAACGTCGTTTCACGATCTCGATCCTTCAAGATGACATGCGCTTTGGCAATCTCTGCACTCCGATCGCAAGGGACAAATCGAAGGCCTTTCGGGCTCATATAGGACAGTCCGGAGGAGTCTGACGCCACCGTCACCTTGTGCAACAAGCCGCCTTGGAGGGTAACGCAAGCCCCCACGCGCTGATCGAAATATCGGATCGGCGACGTAGCTGCCGGCAGCCATATGACATGACTGGACCGTTCAGGATTCATGAAGAGTGTGAACGGGTTACTTCTACCGGGCGCCTGCGGGGTAAAGAAACTACTGAACAAGCGAAAGGCCGCTTTCGACGGATAGGTGGGAATACCTCGGTATCGCAAGGGTCGGGGGGTCGGTTGCCCCTCATTCTGATCATCGTAGAGTCCACGAATCAATTCAAAGACCGCAGATCCCGTTCCCGGCAACAGTGACTGAAAGAGTTCCACGACCGGCAAAAAATCGATCGAGGGCCAATTCACCGCCCCCATACATGACATGAAATGGGCCCGCTCGAAATCCCCGTCCTGAAGCACATAGAATGCATCTTTTCGCTGACGGATCGTCGCTCTACCTGTCGGCTCGATCAAGAGATCTTCATCCCGATAGAAAAATCGCACTTCATCCATCGGGACCCGGAGCGCCTGCGCGGCCATCGCACGTAAATCATCAGCCGTGAGCCGTTGCCAACCAGGCGTACTGGTGAGATTGAGGCTGGTTTCACTCACCAAACCAGCCGGCTTCAACCCGACCCATTGCCCCCAATCCAAACGTATCCGAGCGCGGCAGAGGATCACAGCGCCTGTGGCATCGATCCCCCACTCGCATTCATGCAACGGGTTTCCTGCTGGATCGGTCGCCAGAAACCGGCGACCGTCCGAGCGGTAGAAGACGAGATGCCCGGTGGCCTGGCGGACGACTCGCCCACACGCCTGTTCGAGATCCTGTGCGAGGGGAAGATTGGTTGAAAAGCGAAGATGACCGGCGGTTGTCAATGCGGCACGACGTGGATCGGAGGGCATCTACTCGCGGACTTGCCCGCTCCCCAACACGATAAACTTGAAGCACGTTAACTCTTCCAGCCCCATCGGTCCTCGGGCATGGATGCGGGACGTGCTGATCCCGATTTCTGCTCCCAGCCCGAACTGATAGCCATCGTTCAACCTGGTCGAGGCGTTCACCAACACTGCGCTGGCGTCAACCTCACGCAGAAACCGCATGGCCTTAGGATAATCGGATGTCACGATAGCTTCAGTATGGCGTGAGCCATAC
>JBKJZK010000442.1:0-3505 GCA_046715215.1 Nitrospiraceae bacterium | reverse complement strand
CGAGATGAACGTGTCGCGGCCCCAATCGGTAAACCAGGGATACCCGGCGATCACCGTGTGTTGCATCCCTCGCTCGGAGAGGTACATTTCCGCAGCGCACCAGAGTTCGCCAGCCAAAGAATCGTCGGCTGGGGCGGCTTGTCGGGCTGTGTCTCGGCGAGACTTCTCGCGTTTCGCAAGGGCAACGACGTCAAGCCGGTCGATGGTCTCGCTGGTGAGTGCCAGGGTCCGGGTGGATCCGGACTCAAGGTCGAATGTGAACTCTCCGGGCGACCACCAGTCTTCTTCGGCATCGAGTCCGCGTTGCTGTTCAACAGGGAGTTGTATGTGCCGATACCAATTTGGTTCATGGCGATACCCTCCTGAGTAGAAAGCCCGCACGGGAGGCAGATCGGAGTAAAGATGCCACACAACCATTTCGCTCTCGACCCGGGCCTCCGTCGAGAGACTTCCATTCTCATGATGCGTCCCATGATAGTCGCGCCCGGTGAGCTTCGGTCTCACCCGCAGCACGGCTCGCAATTGCTTCTTACCAATCAGCTTCCATCGCACAATCACGATATCGCGGCCGTGGATCGACAGGATCTCCCTCTGGACCGTTAATCCGTTGCAGTCGAAGGTCCAGGTAGGCCAGGGGTCTGTTGAAAATTCGATACAGCGCTCGTAACCGGCCGGATGGACGGCGCCCAGATACAGATTCGTTGACAGTGGAATCCCCTGGCCGTCGATGTCGAGCCATTCTTCGAGGTGGTTGACCAGCACGAACCGTTCGCCCGGCGGTTTGCGGGCCGTCAGCAAGAGCGCATGATACCGGCGGGTATTTGCGCCCGCGACCGTGCCGGAGGCAAATCCCCCTCTACCGTTCGTCTCGAGCCATTCGAGGCTCAAGGCCCGATCGAGGTTTTGGCATGTGGTTGCGTCAACCTTCATGGCTTCTCTCTCATCCAGAGCTTATGGCTTATAGCAGACAGACTGTCCAACGCATGGACATCTGTCGGTGAAATGTGCGCGCTCTTACGGAGCTTGGGGAAGAATGAAAAGGGAAGAGGGGTATTGAAAACTGATGACTCGGCCTACACTCGAACCCAGAGCCCTCGTTGAGCGGAGACGCGGGATGATGGGCCTCTGGTTGAGTGGGTGGAATATTGATTTCACAATCATCCTCTCGCTCTGGACCTCATAGGAAGACCAAGGGAGCCTGGCGAACTGGCGGGGCGGAGCCACGCTGAGCTCCGCTAGCCGCCAGGACGTCGGGCGTCGTCAGATCCAACGACTCT
The DNA here is from genome assembly GCA_046715215.1 of Nitrospiraceae bacterium. Classification (GTDB taxonomy): domain Bacteria; phylum Nitrospirota; class Nitrospiria; order Nitrospirales; family Nitrospiraceae; genus Palsa-1315. The sequence continues at coordinate 2,228 of JBKJZK010000442.1, read as the reverse complement.
GAAAAGCTACTTGCCCTTGCCACCCTCCATCATCTTCCCGTCCAACATCACGATTTGGCCTTCCTGCAGCTGCATCTCTTTCCCATCCTTCGTCATCATCTTGCCGTTCATCATGACCTTTGCGCCGTTCGTCATGGTCGTCTCGCGATCCATCCGGCCGATCTCCTTCCCGTCCTGCAGCCTCCACATCTTGCCCTCCTTCATCATGACGCCATCCTTCTCGGCGGCCATCGCGGGGGCGGCAAGGAACGACACGGACAAGAAAAGACCAACAACTGCGAGCGTGACGTTTCTATAGTTCATCATGGCTTAACTAAACCTCCATTTATATGAATGAATGATATGAATGAACTTTCCCTGACAACGTGGAACCAGGAGCGGCAGGGAGGACCGCGCCAGACTTGGGTGGAAGTGAGACCAGCCTTGTTACCTGACTGCCACCGTTCGACAGGGTCGAGGTCGTGCCTTCCCCGTTGTGGCGGTTTATGTGACGGTTTTCGTGATTGGTGGGGCGATACTTGACTCGATGAGTCAGACTGGGCTAGCCGCTGTAGCACCTGGCACAGGCTCACAGCCAAGATTCGAAGAACAGGACCGCGCATCACTGATACCCGCCCGCCTTATCCGCAACGGGCAAGCTCGTCACGCGATGCGCGTGGAGTTTCCGGCGCGTTCCTTTAACCGTCTTGCTCGCACCATAACAGGCAAACAAGGGTCGGATAATCTCTTCGACGCCGACCTTAGCCGCCACCCGCGCCACGGTCAGTGACGACACCGACCTACTTAATCTGTTCTGTATCCTCAACCACAGGCTGCGCAGCCGAAGCCTGTAGTCACGCATCACTTGCGCGGCCTGTGCCGCCGAATCTTGCGGCGTACAGCACGAAGCCGATTCGATTGGTTTCATCACATCGCTGCAACGGCTCATTTTCTTCCTTCTTCATGATCTGGGCAACGATTCCTTTAGAGCCCTGCATTGTTCACTATTCTCTTTGAGGCTGTCAAGTACACCGGCATCGTATTCGAGCGGTCGATGCGGGCGAAGGTGTCGGACAGTGCATTCCTTCACCATCGTGCCGCACGTCGGGCACCGTGACGCCCAGCACCAGGCTCCCAAACGCAGTTGGCCCTGCTCATCGACCCGGGCATAGAAGAACAGATCCTTCACGCAAGTTCCATAACATCGAGTGCGCAGCATATGAAGCACAGTGTGAAGGTGTTATACTAGGCCCAATAGAAGGGTCAGGGAGCGGACACGATGTTTGTAAAGGGCATGGCCAAGACCAACATGATGGGGTTTTGGCAGTTTATTTTTGACTCCTGCAATGAGGGTTATTCCTGCGTGCTCGGATGGATACTGATAGGAATCGTGGGATTCTTGGCAGTCATACTAGGTTTGTTTTTTATGATGAAGCGCCTCAACAGAAGAGAATAGAAGGAGGCGCAACGCTGCATACCAAGGACATAGCCAACATTGGCGGACGGCGGAAGGGACGGCAAGCAAGCTCACAAGCACATTCCACAAAGCGGTCTTGCTGGCTTATCGAACATCGGCGGACACGAAGGATTCTCGCGGTGGGCCGACGGCGAAAGGCTTACCGTCATTGTCAATCGCTCTGGAACGGTGATCGACCAGCCCGAATATGCAGAGTTCGTCACACCACTGAGCTGAACCCAGACATTCATTGGGCGCAACGCAATTTTCACCCACCTCAATAAGACCACATCCAGAGAAGAGAGAAGCGGACGGCGTTGAACGTTGTGGTGAGCCGGCTGGGACTCGAACCCAGGACCCTCGCCTTAAAAGGGCGATGCTCTACCAACTGAGCTACCGGCTCACCGAGCAAAGAGGGCGGATTTTACCACCGACGATTGGCCTGTGCCTAGCAGGTTGTTGACAAAATCCACCAGCGTCGTTCTCGATATCCGTGAAGCGTATCTCGTGAAGCGTCGTTCGTTTCCGGATTCGGACGTTTTACGTTTCACCTTTCACGAACGACGGGAACGGATCTTGAGTGGGTTGCGTAGGATAATGGTCTCACTGCGCTTCGAGCCGGTTGAGATCATATCGATGGGACACTCGGAGAGATCCTCCAGGTATTGGAGATAGCGCTTGGCTTCCACGGGAAGCTGTTTATACGTGGTCGCGCCGGTGGTAGAGCCGGACCATCCCTTGAATGTCTTATATACCGGCTCACAGTCGGTCAGCGCTTGGAGATCGGCTGGCA
>JBKJZK010000441.1:0-21312 GCA_046715215.1 Nitrospiraceae bacterium | reverse complement strand
TGGAAAAAGCGCATCTCGGTACCTGCTTGCTGGACGAAGTCGCCGATCTGTCGCCCGCGCTGCAGAGCAAACTGTTGCGCGTGATTCAAGAGCGGGAGATTCGCCGGGTCGGCAGCACCTCCCCCATGACGGTCGACGTGCGCATCATTGCGGCGTCCAAAAAGGATCTGCATTCGCTCGTCAAGGCGGGGACCTTCAGGGAAGACCTGTTTTATCGACTGAACGTTATCACCATCAACATTCCGCCGTTACGCGAACGCGCGGAAGACATTCCGCTGTTGACACAGTATTTCATCCAAATGTACGGCGCAAAAAAATCCCCTCCCGTGAACGGCATTACGCCCGAGGCCATGGCGCTGCTGACGCGGTACTGGTGGCCCGGGAACATCCGGGAACTGGAACATGCGGTGGAACGTGCCATCGCCTTGACCCCTCACCCGGTCATTTTTCCCGAGGACTTACCGCAGTCCGTACAGACTATCACCGTGCAGGCCGCCGCCCAGGCCCGCGGCTGGATCACGCTCTCCGAATTGGAGAAGGACCATATTCTTCGTGTGCTGGAAGCCCACAATCAGGATCTCGGACGAGCCTCCGAGATTCTCGGGATACACCGCAAAACATTGCGGAGAAAATTGCGGTATTTCGGTTTCCCCTGCTAGCAGGCCAATCGAGGGGCACTGGGCGAGCGGGGTTCTGAGTTAGAAGTTCTGAGTTCTGCGTCGTGGGTTCTGAGTTAGGAATTAGGAGAGAACTTACAACGATTGCAGCAGAAGCTTCATGAGTAGTCGGGCCGGGACAGGTTGTCCAGCCTCGGACAGACCGTCCAGTCGCTCTCCTTCGATCCCTCTCGAATGTCAATAAACATGGGCAAAATCGCTTGCTTATGGAAGATGAACGAAGGTCTGATTTTTGCTCAATCCCTGATACAACAGATGCAAGGAGATTGCTTGTGGATGGTTACGGAAAACGGGTGCTTGTCGCGGAAGACGATGAGGAAGTACGGACCATTATTTGCTTTATTCTGAGCCAAGCAAGCTACAACGTGTATGAAGCATGCGACGGATTGGAAGCGCTCGATGCGCTCAAGAAACGCCGCTACGATACAGTGCTGACCGATTACCATATGCCGAAAATGGATGGATTGGAATTGCTCGACCTGGCGCAGGCGATGTGGCCCCACACGCCGGTAATTCTCGTCTCTAGTGATGCGTTCGTGACGGAGCAGGCGGGAAACAGCCTCCTCGCGCCGGCCTATGCGGTGCTACCAAAGCCGTTCGATGCGGCAGACCTCCTCCATGCCGTTCGATGCGCGACGCGCGGGTTGCCGAAGGAGCTACGCAGTCCGGCACGGACGATTCCCTCTCCCACGTATCCGGCCGCCGCGTGACGGCGCGTTCATGAACCAATAAAGAAGGGAGGACATGATGCGCTTAGCAGGAATATCCTTTGGGACAGACCGGCTCGTCGACTTGGAACGAACCGTGGATTCCTTGAATGGACAGTTGCGCGAGATGCAATGGACGCTGTGTCGGGCCAAGGCAGAGCCGTTTCCAGTTCGGGTGTGGCGGAATCTGGTAAGTCCCAAAGGCGGGCAGGAGTTCATGTCAGCCGTCTGTAATCGGCACGCTCGTCCGAACACGAAAATGGTCTCCCGTGCTGAGCCAAATCCGTAGGACGAACATTCCACCCGTCGGCGCCTGTTCAGACTGTAGGGCGATGGTCCAACGACGAATTGCCTGCGTCAAGAATCGGAATGTCCGACGCGCAGGTCCGGGAGATCGTGCAATCGATGATCGGCGGCACTCGGCAAGCACCCCTTCGATCGCATGGACACCGTGGCCTTATGGCGGCTGTCGATACTGGCCTTGATCACTCGGCCGGCCATCACCCATTCCGCCCGCCCCTGTTCCACCTCGTCCCGGCAAGCCTATTCCTCCCAGCCCAGTTCCTCCTCCAAAGCCGAAGCCGATTCCACCGGCTCCAATACGGTAGCGTATTGTGAAGCCCACCGGCACGCAGAGCAGCCTCATCCTGGATCGGGACCTGCTCTTTCAATTCCGCATGTGGAGAATCGAGCGGATCGGATGGGCGGCCATGTTGGTGATCGTGCTCGCGGCATCGGTCGGCTTCTTCGGTCATGGGCCGTTCAGCGAGGCTACGATAGGAAGCTCGTCGCTCCGTATCGAGTATGAACGCTTCGGGCGCTATCGCGCGCCTATGAGTCTGCGGGTCTACCCGGCCCAGGCATCTCAAAAGGACGGTCGTCTCACCCTGTCGTTGTCGAACGAGTATCTCTTGAATGTGGAGATTTTGAACATCGTGCCCCATCCGGAACGGACGGAACTGTCGCCCGTCGGCCTTCGCTTTGCCTTTTCCGCGGAAAAGGAACGACCTGCGGGCACGATCGTGTTCCACCTTCACCCGGACAAGGTCGGGGCGCTCGCCGGATTCATCCAGCTCAATGATGATCAAGCGATCGCCTTTCACCAGTTCATTTATCCGTAATCGCCGGAGGGAGCCGTTATGGACGCCATCTATCGAGGTGCGATTGTATATATGTTGTTACTTCTCATTTTCAGGCTGGCCGGCCGACGAACCCTGGCTCAAATGACGACGTTCGACATGGTGCTCTTGCTCATCATCAGCGAGGCGACGCAAAATGCCCTGATCGGCGACGACTATTCCATCACGAACGCCATGCTGATCATCATCACGATGGTCGTTTTGGATATTTCATTGTCGCTCGTCAAACTAAGGTCGCCTTGGGTTGAGGGCTGGCTGGAGGGGAAGCCGACGATTCTCGTGGAGCACGGCCGTTCTCTGACAGATCTCATGAAGCGGGCCCGGGTAGACGAAGCCGACGTGTTGATGGCCGCCAGGGAAAAACACGGTTTGGAGCGAATGGATCAAATCAAGTATGCGGTGTTGGAAACAAGCGGCGGGATTTCCATCATTCCCGAGCGCGCCGACTCTCCCGGCCGGTGATCCGGCATGAACCCTAACCCTCTACCCCTACTCCTCCACCCTCACTTCACGATTTTCCCTGTGTCGGCATCGATCCATATCTTGCGGGTCTTGTTGACGGCGTCGATGATCTCTATCTGGTACACGACCCCGTTGCCTGACGACTCCAGCTCAGCCTTCACGGCTCGGCCTGGTGCATGCGTTTCCGCGATCTCCGCAGCCTGAGCGAGCGTCACACCCGCATGCCTGATCAAATAACTTTTCCCTTGCTGCCCGCCGCCACATCCGACAACGAGCAGACTCGCGAGACCCATTCCAATGCCCGCCCATGCTTTCTTGATCATCACCGCCCCTCCCGTTAGCATCCGCCCGATGTTGCCGGGAACGCCTTCATCTCCCGGTCGCCGGCAACGTGTACCGTTCTTCGATGGCTCGTGCGACGCGCCGCCGGCTGTCCTCCGCCGATAGGGAAAACTCCTCCTCGATGCGATGCACGACTCCTGCCAGCAACTGATCTTTAATCGCTGTTTCTATCCAACGGGAATAGTCGCCTTGACGCAAATGATACAGCCAGGTGGCGTCATCTACACCCTCGGCCATTTGCCGAAACAGGATCAGGTTTTGCGCGCGAAGATTCAGTTGCCCGTTGGGACCGCAAAAATAGAAGCTGCGATCGGGAGGCAATTCCCCCTCCGCATACTTGCGGCGGTGGCGGCGCCGTTCTCCTTCACAGGTGGCGACCCGCATTTTCACCGGAGCATCGCCGGCCGCCGGCCTCCAGCTTAACGCTTCACCGACCTGCAGACCATCCGCCGCCATGCGCGATCGACCCGGAAGCGCGAGGCCCACGCGCTGGGCATAAGACTGCAACGTCCGTTCAGGCGCATCCCCCAGCACCACGGCCACATCGATCGACTTGAGCACCAGCGTGGACACTTGATCGGGATGCACGGTGACGAAGACCATACCGTCGAGTTCCTGTGTCCACACGACTGGCGCAGGCTGCCATTCGGGCGGCAACAGATGATGCGCTTCGTCCACGAAAATGCGATGCGGACGGCCGGTTCTTGCGCGCTGTTCCTGCAGCCGGGGGAGCAACTCAAGGAAGAAGGCCGGACGATCTTTCAACGGCAAACCGACAAGGTTGACGACAATCTGCGCAGAGGGATTTTCCAGCGACGTCACGATTTCCTTGACGGTCGGACCGCGTTGCCCATTGCCGAAGACAATCGCATTGTCGAACGATTCATAATCGCCTTCCGGGTCGATGACGCAGAATTGGTATCGTTGCTGCGCGAGTCGTTCGAGAACGCCGTTGACCAACGTCGATTTGCCGCTGCCCGACGATCCGGCGATCAGGAGATTTGCACCCATCGGGGAAATCGAAACGGTGGCGCCGCTCTCAAGTGATCCCAACAGAATTTGATGCCGGTTCGATTGCGCCAGAGCCGCGGCCAGATCGTCGGCGATCAGTTCCGCCATCAACTCGGCCGCCCCCTCTCCATCTTCGCCTCGCGTCACCCGATCTGCGATCGATTTCAACATGGGCACCGCATTGCCCACCGCCACGGCATATTCGCATGCGTCTAAGAGCGCATGATCGTTCTCGGAGTCGCCGATTCCCACCACGTTATGCGGAGACAGCTGCAAGTCGAGCAAGGCCGCCTTGAGTCCCGTCCCCTTATCCACTCCCGGCGGCAGCACCATGACGGATTCGCGATTGAACACGATGTGGTGCTCGAGACCGAGGTCGCGAATCGTTTCAAGCACCGCCACTTCATGCGGCTTGAGCGTCGCCACAATGGAGGCCCCCACATCGAGAGGAGTGACGCCTCTCCTTACCAACGCCTCCACAAAAGCCTCGGGAGGCGGCGTGCCCTGCAGCTTCTGGTCCCGCGTATCCGGCCTGTACAACACCGCTCCGTTTTCGGCGACGATCCGGCTGCACAGTGCGGCTTGAGGGAACACTACCAGGAGGTCCGTAAGCGTCCGTCCGGTGACCACGATGAGCTTGCGTCCCGATGCGATCAAACGCTCGATAGCCGCAATCGTATTCGGATGGACGGTGCCGTTCCTGGCTATGGTGCCGTCATAGTCAGTCGCCACTGCCATAATTCGCATGAAGGCCTCAGTTCGTGGAAAAGTTCTGAGTTAGGAGTTCTGGGTTCTGAGTTATGAATCAGGAATTAGGAGGCAGCAGCCAATCAATTGGGCCGGCCTCATGCGTCAGACCTCCTACTTTCAGACGTGGCTCCTGGCAGCGCATGAAGAGCCTCGTGTTCTCGGCTCCCCCACAGCGTTCAAGTTTTACATGTCATACTTATTCTAACTATATGATTTTAATAATATTATTTACAAAGCGTGCTGGAGTTATGACATTTGCCGCTAACCATACCAACCAGAGAGAGAAGCAAACACTCCATTACCGTACCGGCTAAAAGCCTCGAATCACCGTTCTCATTGTTCATGAACACTTTTGTTGCAGTCGCCGATGTTTAGGCGAGGGGCACGGGGCTAGAGGCTAGGGGGTGACTAGAAGGAGTCTCCTCCCTCTCGCCTGGTGCCCCTCGCCTGGCTTCGAAGCGCGAACCAAAAATGTGGCCGATGACAGACGGCTGACAGACTTCATTCTGGCGTCCATTGACGCTGTCTCCGACCTCGACTGTCAGGCCGCGAGCGGCCAGGTCAATATCAATTCGTCCTGTACCATATCAGCCCCGGCGTCCAGTGCCAGGTCGATGGCGAGGGCTCGATCTCTCTGGGTTGTGACACGGCCACTGAGGATCGCAATGCCATTCATCACAGCGACATCGACATTACCCAGGAACGGGCGTCGGCTGTACCACTCAACCAGCGTTTCACGCACCATCTCGTCTTGGTCCATTTCTCGAACAACATAATCTTCCTGAACCAGTTGCATGGTAACTACCTCCTCTTGCTGTTTCTGGTGTTTTGTGATGGCGTTCGATTCGCAATAGAACGAGACGAGACTGCCTCATGCACCTCAGTAAATCAGAATTAGAGATACTTATGTATTGTCCATTCCCCTAGGTTACGCCCTTGTCAAACCCTGGCCCGCCGAAGTCCTGAGTCGTGAGTGCTACGTCCAGAAAACCTCCAACTCCGACCCTCGTCTAGCCTCTCGTATCCTCTTCTAACTCAGAACTCAGAACTCAGAACTTCCTCCCCCGCCTGGCCGGATTCATTTGTTCTGAATCGGCTCATCAGTCTGTGCTGCCTCGGGCATCCCCTGTCCGTCGTTTCGCGTCATCGACTGAGACGTCGGTTCTCTCATGGAGCTCCGCTCGCCCCCGCCGATCGTGATAGTCCCAGGAATGTTCACTTCACCACCAGGCAAAGTCGATTCCGCCCGAACGACATACCGGATCTGGCTTGAATTCTTGAAGCACAGGCTCGCCGAATCATTAGCCCCAAGATTAGCCGTGTACTGATTTCTCTTGGTGCTTATCAAACCCCCGAAATTTCTTTGACAGGACAGCATCTCCATTACAGGGTCCAAAAATACAACCCGCGCGTCCCCTTGCCGCTTATTGATCCATCGAATTTCATCCCCCGGATCGGCCGTGAGAGTGGCCGGCGTGACATCCTCGCGAATGATGATGTCCTTCACCATTCCCGTTCGTGTCACCGTCGGCATTCCGTCGCCGCCTATACCCATAGTTTGACAGGCCGTCAAAATAAGAAACGCTGATCCCAGAATGGCTTTGTGTCCTCTCATTGCCGTCCCTCCTTGTTGAAAAAATTGCCGTGTCGTTGCTCTCTTATCCCTCAGGGCTTCGCAAGGCGTGAAACTCATAATGACGCCTCCGAACTTCGGGACATTAATGTTTCTTCTGACCATCGCCCTCGAACCCCGGCGCCTCTCCCGGAGACGAGCTACGCGGTCCTAAGTTGCCTGCCGCTTTGTCCTCCCCCATATCTCCTGTCGACGGGGCGGGGTGATTCGTGCCGCGCCCATCACCAGGCCCGACCTGTGGTTTCGACTCAGCTCGCTTTTCTTCAATTTGATCCATGAACATGGCCAAATCCGGCGACATATCCTTGGTGTCTGTCCGGTTGATACTCGGAAGCAAGTCGTCTTTTTTTGAATTCAAAATAACGTCACTGCCGCGCTGCTCGAACTGGGCCCATCGCAGGGGTCGCGCATCCCTTGTTCCGGCAATTTCCATAAATACGTATTCTTCTTTCTGAGTCTTTTGATCTTTTAAGATTTTGGTGATCTTGCCCAATTTCTCTCCCTGCTTGTTGGTGACCTCTTTATTCAACCACTTGCTGTCCGTCACCTCTGTTAAGGAACCTTGACGCACAGGCGTGGTGGCATATTCATCGGGGACACCTTTATGACCTCCCGTGAGGTCCGTCTGCTTATCCTGTGGGACTCGATCCGCCGCCGGCAGCCCGCCGGCGGCGTTTGAAGAACCGCTTGAAGAGTCTGCGAGAGCTATCGATGCCCCGCCGAACAAGCAGATCGTCACGGCGAGCACTATTCTGCTGATGCTCGGAGTCTTCATAAAAACCTCCTGAAGTTAGATAACTGGATCCTTGGCCTGAACCCTCAACTCGTATTTTCTGTGCAGTAGTGCAAGTCATAGGCCGAGGTGACCGAGCCCCGCGTCGCTCTCACGGCATGAATAACCCCAGCGCCGTGATGCGGGACGAGCGAAACAGGAGGGAAGAAACATGTCCGCTACGACAAGCCTGGCCCTGGTTTCCTCACGGCCAGGCGGGCGGGCTCGCCCCTCGCGACCTCAACGTACTGTTTCAAGTACGTCTCGCCTGTCGGGGCTCCATGCCCCCGTCTCGCTTGGCGTCTCGCAGTTTCGTCACGAAGCTTCAAGAATAATGCGGGCAGACAACTTGTCTTAGGTGAGGACAGAAGGTCCGTCGTTGGGGGCGCGTTCCTGGTGAAACGTATCTCGCGGGATGGATGATTGACGATTGATGCATTGCATCATTGACTGAAGAATTGCAGATGGGTGCATCGAATCATTGATTTCATTGGAAGGCTCCGCAAATCGTCAATGACTCAATGAATAAATCGTCAATTCCGCAGACAATGAGTCAATTCATGACGCCTCACCCCTCACGCGTCACGCTTCACGGCACTCACCTTGCAGCCTCGCACAACGGGGTGGTTCGACAAGCGGGAGGAAGAGGCTTTATTACCGGATGAGGCGCCGATCATGATGTTCGTTGTCGCGGCCATGTTTTTGCTGGCGCTGGTGGTCGTGGCCCTCTACCTCTATGTGTCCGGCGTGTTCAACCCGTCCTATCTGGGAGCTTTCCGGTTTGCCTTTTATATCCTCTTGGTCATCTTGGCGCTGACCGCCGGAATCGGGCTCCAACAACTTCCCTACGAAGGCTACGACCAGACTGCGAGCACGCCGTGAATGCACCGATATTTCATGAGTCCAACCTTGATCCGCGAAGCCAATCCGCCAAGCGCCTGCATGCCGATCATCCCATGCCGGCCGCTGAGCGCCATCTGTGGGAGATCCGGCCGGTGCAGGACCTCCTGTGGCTCATAACGGCGGCGATCATGACGTGGGGCATTTATGTGCTACGTGATATTTTTATTCCGGTCTTCATCGCCTGGTTGCTGGCATACCTCGCCAATCCGATGGTTCATTTCGCGGAACGCCGCTGGTCCTGGCCCAGGCTCTTGACCGTTTCTCTCTTCCTGGTGTTACTCACGCTTCTGACAGCCGGGACGATCGCCCTCATCGGCCCGCTCGTGTCCGACCAGGTCCAAACCTTGGCGAAGAAAATGCCCCTGTACGCCGATTGGTTGACGCAAAAGTTCGCCGTGGTCGGTCGCCTCTCGACCCATGTGCAATCGCTGCTCGCCGGCGCCCTGCAAGATCCCCTCTCGGTGCTCCAGCCGATTTTTGCGGGCACAGGACAGGCGTTCGGGTTGCTGGGTCTCATGGTAGGCGCCACGGTGAACGCCGCGCTGTTTGTGTTCTTGCTCCCATTGTACTTCTTTTTTTTTAGCTGGCACTTCGACCGTATGCTCACCGCCCTGGCGCGCTTCATTCCCCGCAGCCGGCTCGAGCACACACTGCTCGTGTTGCGGCGCATGGACGCCGCCGTCAGCGGATTTTTTCGTGAACGCCTGCTCATTGCGCTGATCTCCGCTATCCTGTACGCCGCAGGCTGGGCCTGGACCGACGTACCCTATTGGTTCCTTCTCGGCATCGGCACCGGCATTCTGACCCTGGTGCCGTACGTCTCGGCCATCGGTTGGCCGCTGGCGGTGCTGTTCAAATACATGGACTCGTTGACCGGGTCGGACACGGCCGTGGATTGGATTTCATTCCTAGTCTGGCCGAGCGTCGCATACCTCGTCGTGCAGTTTGTGGAAAGCTGGGTACTGACGCCATGGATTCAGCGGCGCTCCAGCGAGATGAGCGCCGTCACGCTGGTAATCGTGCTCTTCGTCGGCGGCGCCGTCGGCGGGCTGTTCGGTCTGATCTTCGCCATCCCCGTCGCCGCCTGCTTCAAGATTCTCTTTCAGGAATGGGTGCTCCCCAAATGGATCACATGGGCGGAGGAACATTAGCAGGATGCAGGGGCCATGACTGACCATCTACTCAAAAATCAAAATAATGATTCTTTTCATAAGTCCAGCGGTTCGTCCCCTCGCCGCCGCTTTTTGCTCCGTTGAGGGGGAGCGGTCGCCGCCAGGCCATGCTCGGCCCTCTCCCGTTCATCGCCTATTGTTGGTTCCTGATGGCTATTATCGTGCCGGCGTTCTGCGCCGGTTGCGCCCTGACGACCGGCTACACGGAGCAACGCACGACGGAGAGCAACGAGCGGCGCTGCGCTCCTTCGGAAAGGGAAACCCGTCTTCAGTCCGTTTCCCTGGAAGAGATCGATCGCTCGCAGAAAGAGCCGCTGCTTCGCGCAGCCCGCGACCGGGTCCCGACGTCGTTTTCATGGCGGGCCATCAATACAGCCGCACCATCGAAGTGCTCCCGCTGCTGAATCAGCTGGAACTTGCCGAAGAGTTGCCGGCGCCCGACGACGCGTCACGCCAGATCACGATCTTGTCGCTCCGCCAGGAAGTGTTGGGACGCGTGCTACTGGCGCTAATCGCCGTGTCGAGTACCGCGGCCCACATCAGTTGCGAAATCGAACGCACGTATCAGGTCGCGGACCGGCTGAAGAACTCCGATCAGGCACGCATCAAGCAGCAGACGCTCACGGCGGTCATTATCGGCGCAGGCGCCGCGATTGCGAGCGGAGGATTCAGCCTCGCTGCGACCGCATCGATCGGCGAAGGCCTTGCGGCGATCGTCGGAGGCACGATTGCCGGCGCGCTCGGTATATCCGCCATCTATCAGGGAAGCGCGCAAAACTATCAGCATCCGGATAATCTATTGCGGGAAGTCTGGGAGAAACCGGCCGAATCCCATCTCATCCCCCCTACGGTCTGGGAGTTTCTGAATCGGCCGATGAAAGAAGGGACGGACCGGCGAACGTTTCACGAAGAGTTGATCAACGGCTGGAGACAGGAAGGTCGCCTGGGAAAGGAAGGTTCGGAGGAGGAGCGCGAGCGCATCACGCTGCTGTTCGGCGAAGGAGGGAGTTATCTCAGCAGTGATCTGGTGGTCCGGGGACAGATGCTCGACATGCTGCGGGCGACGATTCTGTTGATGAATCGGGAGTTGGAGCTGCTGATCCGCGAGGTCATGATTCAAATGGCGGTCAGAAAACAATCCTGGCAAGGATCCGATAAGCCGTCATGAACGATCTCCTTGCCATGTCCTTATCAGCGGTCACATCAAGAAGGAGGTGTCTGATGCCACGTCAAACGGGTCTTGCTGTTTGGGTCGGCCTGCTGGCCATGTTCGCGCTGTTCGTCGGATTGTGGTTGATCATGGACCACCGCCCGCAGGCGAACGCACAGGAACCGAAACGGTTCTTGTATAAAGTCGTCGATGTGCAGCCCGACAACGCCGCGATGCAAACGACACTGAACGAATACGGCGCCGCGGGCTGGGATCTGGTCGTGGTGGGCATGGGCGACATGACCTCTCCCCGCCTTATTTTCAGAAAATAATCCGCGGCGACGGATTGAGCACAGCCGGCGGATCGGGACAGACTGTCTTGCAGCGGACAGCTTGCCTGCTCATTCCCTAGCCTCGTCAATAATTCACTGCTGCTTCGATCTCGCATGTCCGCGAATTAACGCCCGCCCTTCACTCCGATGCGATCGCTCAGCCTGGACCGTCAGTGGTGCGGACTTTGCACACCGATCACCTCAGACACCATTTCACAATGTCATCTTGGGAGGCCACCCATGCAGCAGGACCATCGCACCATGACGCAACCAGTCCAGCACTGTATCGAGGCGTGCTTCGCATGCGCGTCCATCTGCGATCGTTGTTCGAACGACATGATCGGCATGGAGGCAGACAAGCACATGGACAAAGATCTGATGCAGGCCTGCATCAGGCTTTGTCAGGACTGTGCAGACATCTGCGCGCTCTCCGCGCGTTGGATGAGTCGCATGTCCTCCTCGGCGGACATGTTGTGCCGGCTATGCGCCGACATTTGCGAACGCTGCGCCGAAACCTGCGAACGCCATGCGCCCCATCATGCCCTGTGCGGCGACTGCGCTGCGGAATGCCGGCGTTGCGCCGGCCTCTGCCGCGAGATGGCGGGCGCCGCCGCCTGATGCCTGAGAAAGGAGCCGCTGTGCAACAAATCAAAGACGTCATGACCCCTCAAGCAGAAGTAATTTCTCCGGACGCCACGATTGAAGAGGCCGCTGGGGTCATGAAGGTACTGGATATCGGGGTTCTCCCAGTATGCGATGCCGAGGGGTTTGTCGGCATATTAACTGCTCGTGATGTAGTCGTGCGCGTCGTGGGAGAAAAGCGCGACCCCAAGGCCGTGCGGGTTGGAGAAGCCATGACTCCCAACATCATCTATTGCTTTGAAGATGAAGATGTCGGCAAGGCCGCTTCGTTGCTGGCGGACCACCATATCCGCCGACTGCCGGTCCTGAGTCGAGAGCGTCATTTGGTGGGTATCGCGTCCTTGAGTGACTTGGCTGCGCATGGAGAGGGGCAAACCATCGGCGTCCCGGCGGCCGGCAGGGAGCTCGCTGCCTAGCAGGCTGCGAAAAAGCTCTGTGGGCACGCGGGAATTTCATTGTTCAGTCCGGTGAACATCACGAGAGCGCGGAGATGGAGCGGTGGAGGAAGGCGTGAGAACGCACGCATTATTGAGCATTATATTGATGGGAGTATTCGCGTGGACCAGTCCCACCGCAATTGAGGTGACTGGTGAACCGCCGAACCCCGGCACCGGGCCCACCTTTCCCAATCCACAACCTCCGGCGCCGTCTCCGGTCCCTTCCCCTCAGCCCCCGCCGACGTCACCGGCCCCCTCTCCGGCGCCGACGCCTTCACCAACTCCGAGGACCCCGCCGTGATGCGGGAGACAGGACGCGAATGCAGCCTCATTATCGGGAAGCGCTGGCGATCGGATGGCGGATCTTGTGGCGGGGAGTCGGCAGTTTCATGGCTGCGCTGTTTGTTGCGAATCTACTGTTGCTCGCATTGTTGCCTGAGCTGACGCGCACGGCGCCCTCTTTTTGGGCCTGGGCGCTTCCCTTACTTGTCGTCTCCGTTGCGGCGTTGTTCATTTTCATGCCGCTGCTTGTGCATGCCTTGCTTACAAAACCGTTTCGAGGATTTCGACTTCGCATCGTTCGAGAACCCTCGGAATCGACGGAAACCACCGACCGTAGTCATAAGGAGGTCTGGTCATGACCACACAGACAATTCGCATGTGGACGCTCGCGACACTCATGGTGTTCAGCCTTCTCCCCGCGGCAGCTCAGACGGATGCGGCCGCTCAAGAAGATACGCTTCCACAAATCATTTCCGGCACATTAATGAAACTGGACTTAACCACCCTCCAAGGGATGATCAGGACCGATCTCGGGAAACCCGTCTTTTTTGAGGTGCCGAAAGCCTACTTGTTCGAGAATGTCACTGTCGGCGCACGGATCATTTTGCAGCTCGATTCTGGCGGCCAAGCGGTCAAGGTCATGGACACTTCGCTTCCCGACTTAATCATGGCCCCGGCGATGATGCCTCTCACAGGTTCGGCACCCGCTCAGCCGCTCGCCGCTTCATTCACCATGCCCCTAGGCCTAGATGAACGGGGACGGTAAAAAGATGATAAGAGCGTACTCTCTCCATTCCGGACCATACGCTATCGGCTCTACGCCATAGGCTCTTTTCTTCAGACGACTTTCGGTCGCGAATGCCTTGGAGCCTGTCCGACATGGCCTTCGTGACGAAGCGAAGGAGGTGCGGTCAGATGCGAGGCCTCACGTTTCACGGTTTTCTTGTAAGCGGGCCGAGAACGATGCAGATGGTCGCGGATCGTTCACCGCAGTAGAACGGCCAATGTCGGACAGGCTCCTAGGAACTTTGCCCGCCGAACTAATCTCCTCCGCTCGTTTCTCCCGGAAGAACTGTCCGAAGAATGAACATTCTGTCCGTCCTGGCAAGTGTGCCTCACCACGCGTCCACAATTATTCTGGTCTACAGATTCGCGCATCCTGCTGCGCCAAATGCAGGGGAAGGAGTTTTCGTGCGATCCCTTTTTTCTTTCCACTGCCTTAAGACATGACGGTCCATGTCTTGCACGACTCAGGTTCGCTGTTGAATGTCTACGAGATGAGGTAGGTGGAGGGCAAGGTTAAGGTTGAGCGAGGATCAGACTCTTCTGTTTCTCAGCCTGAGCTTAACCCTTCAGAAAGCTGGCGGAATTTTTCAGCATCCTGCCAGGAGAGTGACCATGTGTGTGTCTCGCGTGAGAATGGTAGCCGACGTGGTGGCTCAGCGTGATGGGGGATGCTGCATCCGAACGGCGGGACGGTGATCAACGGATAAATCCAGCGTGATATCAAGGAGGAATCGCCATGGCCAAGGAACCGCCGAAAAGTACCCGCTCGACGAAACCGTCTTCGAAACAGTCCGATGCGGTACAGATGTTGTTAGCCGACCACAAACTGGTTAGGAAACTGTTCGATCAATTTCGCGCCGCTTCAGCGGATGAAAAGACCTATCTTGCCGACCGGCTGTGTACCGAACTGACCATTCACTCTACCTTGGAAGAGGAACTCTTTTATCCCGCGGTCCGGAGCAAGCTCAAACCCGCCGACGTGCTCGAATCGATCGAATCCTCGGCCAAAGAAAACGGCCTCGACATGTCGGAAACCGGCGAAGAAGAGGAACCGGATCTCGAGGCGGAGGGAGTCAACGGAATGAAATTGCAGGCCTACGAGGAAAGGGACGATGAAGAAGTCATCGTCCAGGCGTATGAAGAACATCAGACGGTGGGAGAACTCATCGCACAATTGAAGACGCTCGACCCACAAGGTTCCGACTATCAGGAACTGTTTACGGAACTCGAAGACGCCGTCCTGGAACACATCGCCCGGGAGGAAGACCTCATCCTCCCTGTGGCCGAGGCTCTACTGGATGTGCAGACGCTGGGAGCAGCCATGCAGCGACTGCGAGACGACCTGTCGTCTTCCCTGGCTGCCTGAGCGAAGTGCATCAGCCTGCTTCTCTCGCTGCAAGATGTTGTCTTCCGCGCGTGACGGCCCGCATGACGGGATAGGGAACCCGAACGTGCCCCCGTTCGGTCTTCCGTCATAGAGTCAAATGAGAGTCGCCCACTCTCGCTTTTCTATGACCACCACGCAAGCGGTTCCCGCGCAGAAGGCGACTGAGGCAGAGGAGTATCCCTCCTCTGCCTCCATTTGGACCGAACCGGGCGAGAGCAGAAGTTTTGAGTTCTGAGTGCTGAGTTCTGAGTTAGGAATTTGGAATTAGGAATGAGGAGGTTCTGAGTTGCAGCATTCACCACCACAGGAGGGCGCTATGCGAAACCAGAAATCCAGTCGACACACCACTGAAGCCGAGGATGAGGAAATGGAATCCGAAAAGAAGTCCCAGAATGTCTTCAAATTATTCAAGACCGAACGCAAAGAGCAATTGAAGCAGAAGCACGAACAGAGCGGCAAGAAATCACCGACCCGCCGTAAAGCGGCCTGAGGTATCCCCCGAGGGTGGAGGTCAAAGCGACGACGTGCGACAGGCTGGTCCGAAGTTCTGGGTTCGAAGTTTCGAAAACTTCGGACCTCGAACCGTCGTCCGGACCTCCATCGTCGAACCTCCACCCTCCAACGCTCCCATCCATTCACTCATTCAACATTCCAGTCTTGGTGGGTTGATTCTGGACCTGCAAATTATTGTTGACCCTGACGACGCCATCCACTTGATGCGCGAGTCGTTCCGCCCGACCCCGCTGTTCCTCTGTCTGCACCACACCGCTCAAATTCACCACACCGCGCTCCGTATCGACATCTACGCGTGTAAAATTCGAGAGACGGTCCCGCGTCAAACTCGTCTGCACAGCCGTGGAAATCGACGCATCGCTCATCGTCTGTCCAGCCGTCTTCCCGGTGGTGGACTGGCAGCCGGTTAGGGCCACCAGAAACGTGAGCATGAGCATCATTGCAACGGCAATAGACGATTTTGATGTCTTTCGGGAAGCCTCTCTCAGCGCCTCCTTGCCGGTTTGCTTGAATTCATGGGCGCTCCGACCCGCTTCCTGCATAGCATCTTGGCCCTTATCGTAGAATTCCTTCCCCCGCTCCACGGCAGTATCCCAGGCACTTCTCCCCTGTTCCAACGCCTCGTCCTTCGCCTTCGACGCATAATTGCGCAGGATGCCGCGCAGCTGGCTCCCCGTTTGGGGCGCGAAGAGTAAGGCGACTCCCGCTCCCATCAGCGCGCCGGCAACGAACGCCGACCATCCCCTCGAGTCTTCGTAATATTCATATTCCCCATTACGCATCTCGTCACCTCCTTGTGATGATTGACTCACCGGCTTGCCGTAGCGACAGCGTCGCACCCCTACCTTGCTGCAATCGACGGACCGCTGCTCGATGAGAGGGTGCGGCGAGGGAATTCGTGATTGGTCAAGGGGATAGAAAGGGCTGACACTTCCATCGACGATTTTTTCAGACAGGCTGTCCGAGCCGCCGGACAAGCTGTCCCATGGGCACAGTAATACGGCGAATCGCACACCTGCAAACCGCAGGAAATCTTTACAATATATTTACCTCCGGCTTAGATCCGCCGATTGATCGGACTGGAGCCATACCGTACGATGCCCGGATAGAAAGTATGGCAGAGGATTCCTGGCACTCGGCTCAACAGCTAATGTCTCAATCTCATCGCGCGTCATCCGATCTTCTGCCTCGCCTCTGGACAGTGATCGCTCCGTTCCGCCTGCAGCTGGCTGGCCTCTGTGCGGTCGTCCTGCTTTCCATTCCCCTCAATCTTTTGACGCCCGTGCCGCTCACGCTCGCCGTAGACAGTATCATCGGTTCCCGGCCTCTCCCTGCTGTGCTCCAACCGTGGGTACCCGCGTCGATGCAGCAATCGACGACCGCTCTTCTCATGTTGATGTTCACCGCCTATGTCGGCATCGCGCTGTGCACCCATCTCCAAGGGATGGTCTTGTGGTTGTTGTCGTCGCACACCGGCGAGCGCATGATCTTCGCGTTCCGGAGCCGGCTGTTCGAGCATCTGCAGCACTTCTGTTCGTCATATCACGATACGCACGGGCCGGCGGACTCCGTCTATCGCCTGCAGCACGACGCGGCATCGGTGAAACAGATTCCCATCGACGCGCTGATTCCCCTCCTGCGCGCCGTCTGCATGTTGACCGGGCTCGCCACTTTGATGATCATCATCGATTGGCAATTCGCGCTGGTGGCATTGAGTATGTTGCCGGTCCTCTTCTGGCTGACCCGCCGGTGCGGCCGGCAGTTGAGAACGACCTGGTCCGCCGTCAAATCGACTGAGAGCGCTACCATCGCCTGCGTGCAGGAAGTCCTCAGCGCCTCCCGGGTCGTCAAGGCCTTCGGGCGCGAGGGCCATGAGCATCGGCGCTTCCTCGACCACGCCATGGACTGGGTCAAAAAGCACAACTCCCTCGCGTCGATCGGAAGCGGCTTCGATTTTCTGTTCGGTATGGCGGTCGCGACGGGCACGGCCACGGCGTTGGTCGTCGGCCTCGAGCATGTGAAGTCCGGCCGGCTCACGATCGGAGATTTCCTCTTGCTCATGGCCTATGCCGGCCAACTGGCCGGCCCCCTGGACACGGCCACGAAAAAATTGGCCGAATTGCAATCCTGTCTCGTAGGATTCCGGCGCGCGCTCGCGATCCTCGACATCCCGCCGTTGATCGCCGATCCTCCGGCGCCGCGCAGCCTCCACCGCGCGCGCGGACAGGTGGCGCTTCGCGGGGTCTCGTACGCCTATCCCGGCGCCTCGCCGGTGCTGCGCCGCATCTCCTTCTCGATTCCTGCCGGGACAAAAGTCGGCATTCTAGGAACCAGCGGCGCAGGCAAATCGACGCTGCTGAATTTGATCGCCCGCTTCATCGATCCACAGGAAGGCGCCGTGCTGCTGGACGGCATTGACGTCACGCAATACCGGCTCACGGACCTCCGGAGGCAATTCGCGATCGTTCCACAAGATCCGATACTGTTCTCGACGACCATTGCCGAGAATATTCGATACGGCAATCTGCGTGCGACGCAGGCAGACATCGAAGCCGCGGCCCGCGCCGCGCATGCAGATGCTTTCATTCGATCCAGCTCGGAGGGGTACGAAACGAATGTGGGCGAACGTGGATCGCGTCTCTCCGGGGGAGAACGCCAGCGTATTGCGTTGGCCCGGGCCTTTCTGAGAAACGCACCCATCGTCATTCTCGATGAACCGACCAGCGCGCTCGACTCACGAACCGAGGCGGATCTGATCGATGTGATCGATGAACTGATCAGCGGACGAACCACCTTCCTCATTACGCATCGTCTCAGCACGTTAAAGAGCTGCGATGTTCAATTGGTGTTGAACCAGGGCTGCGTGTCGCTCCGTGCGTTGAATGTGGATCATATGCACAGTCCCGCTGAACTCATCCCAGCTTTGCCTGCACTTCGATAGACTCCCCTCCACATTTTCTCTCCCTTCGCTGGGAAGTTCTGAGTTGTGAGTTCTGAGTTGTCCGAATAATTCATCACCTCCGAATCCAAAAACGTTTCACGCTTCACGAACCCAGGATTTCTTTGGAATTAGGCTGGGGTTTCTCCCAGTATGGGTGCAGCCACCGACGGTAGTATGGTCGTTCCAGAGGCGCGGTAACTTTCACCTTTTCTCGTAGGTGTCGCATGACCACCATTCGTAAAATAGTCGTCGCCACGGCCCTCGTTTCTCTGGTAGGCATCGCATCCTTGGAGGCCGCCGTGCGCGACGGGACGCAGGAAGTAGTCGGACAGAGCGCATCCGGAGTGATCACCGGTCTGACTGGCGCCCCGCTGCTGGGAACGGTCGGTGGCGCGACCCGAGGTCTTTCGCTGGGGGATACGGTGGCCGTCGCCGAGGAACTGCGCACAGGCCAAGATGACATCCTGGAAATCTTGTGGGATCGGCGCTCGCTTATTCTCATACAACCACAGTCGAAGGTCCTGATTCACGAATCGAAAACAGGACAGACGGAGGTTTCTCTCAGAGGTGGGAGTGTGCGCGTAGCGCTTGCCTATGGTGGACGTCCGACCGATATGGTGACAGTGCAAACTCCGTCGTCCCGCGTGTTTACACGCGGAGGCATTCTTGAAGTGGATGTCCTTCCGCCGCCGCCGTCTCTCTTCTCCCGCGTCGCGTCGGCATTTTCAAAAGCCGGGGCTCCTATCGGCCAGACGCCATTGGAAACCGTCCGGGTCCTTGAGGGACAGTCGGGAATCGAACCCTTAACATCAACATCTCCTGGGCAATCGCAGATGTTGGAGGCCGGCGTCCAAGCTCGCATCGCCGTCGGAATGGTCGAGCAGGTTGCCGAGCTTCCTCGGAATTCCGCCAAGGGCGTGGGACTGGCGGACACGGACCGGCGTCAGGGAACGCCTGGTCCTCTCAGGCAGCGCCTCGTCAACGTCCATATCAACCATGCATTGGAGGTCGAGCGTCTGATGAGCGCGTCGGCTCCGTCGATTGACCGGTCGGGAACGGCCACCGGGTCCGACCTCAAAGGTGCGATCGTCGCCACAAGTTTGGGTGTTCCCACTATTTCGCTCGCACAACCCGGCACCACCAGCGGCCCTGTCGCTCCTGTGCCGTCTCCCGGCATGACATCGCCGCTTCCAACGCTGCCACCCGTTCAGGTACCGACGATTACGACGCTGGCCCCCGGCCAGTCTGGGGGATTCAATAGTCGCAACTTGCTCAAGGAAATACTCGACGACGATGATGACAAGGGCGGAGGAAGAAATAGGGGAAGAGACAGAGACCGGGATGATTAATCCCCATTATTCATGAAGCTTCTCTTATCTGCGGCATTAACGGCCTTCTGGCTCTTGACCGCCGTTCAAGTTTATGCTCAGGAGCCGGATGCCGAAGTCGCCGCGACGGAAGGCGTCCTTGCCTATCGTACGCAACATTATGAGGATGCTCTCACCCTGCTCCGCACAGCGCTGGAATTTCACCCGCAGAATGCCCGGGCTCTCTATTATCTCGGGTTGACGCATCTGGCCTTGGGCCAAACCGAGCAAGCCGTGTCTCCGCTCGAAACTCTTCACGGTCTGCGTCCGGAGGATCTGGACGTCATGTATCAACTCGGCGGCGCCTACTTCGCCCTGGCTCAGTATGACAACGCGGAGCCATTGCTCGAAGAAGCGTTTCGCCGACAGCCTGACTTGGAGCACCTGGGATACTACGTGGGATTTCTTCGGTATCGGCACAAGGATTACCAAAGCGCGGCAGAAGCCTTCGGCGCGGTCCGCTCGTCGGATGCCGACATCCGGCAATTGGCCAAATTTTATCGGGGGCTCTCGCTCGGCGTACTCGGACTGTCCGATCAGGCCTTGTCGGAACTGGCATCGGTCCAGCAGGTGCAACCCATGTCGCCCATGACCGGCGCATCAGTCCGCATCCGGGAAGCGCTGGCTGCAATTCCGAAAAAGAACGAGCTCACCCGACTCAATGCCCAACTCAGCGTGGGCGGCTTCTATGACGACAATGTGGCAATCAATCCGAATTCCAACGCCGATCCGTTCGTCCAAGCGCTGCGTGCGCGTCCGACCAATTCACCCGGGTTTCTGACCTCGCTGCGAGCCGATTATGCCTTCTATCGACAGGGCCCGTTCGAAGCCAAGGCCACCTATTCGTTCTATCAGACCGTCAATACGGACAGCGGAGTCGGCACCTTCAACATTCAAGATCACCTGGGAGGTCTGTCCGGCGCGTACCGCGGGACGCTCGGGACATTGCCCTTTGAGTTGGGCGCCCAGTACACATACGACTACATGTTTCTCGGCTTTGACGGTTTCGTATCGCGACGGTCTCTGGTCCTTCCGGCCGTCATTGTTCCTCCCAGCACCATGGTGCCCGGCATGGGAACCGTACAACACCTGACGACCCTGCTCTATCGCCATCAGACCAAAGACTTTTTTCGCGAGCCGGGCGACAACGATATCCGCTTTGCTCCCGAATCCCGGGATGCGCAGAACAATATGATCGGCTTTCTGCATGTCTTTCGATTCGCGCAGGACCGGTATTTCCTCCGCCTGGGCTATCAGCATGATACGGAAGCATCCAAGGGCCCGGCGTTCACGTATAGGGGGAACCGGTTGCAAACCGGCGGAGAAGTGGTACTGCCCTGGCAAAGCATGGCGGTGCGGCTGGATTATGAAATTCACTGGCGGGATTACGAGTATGCGCAGACATTTTTTACCGACAACGCCGGTCTTCTCTCGGCCAGAGACGATACCTCGCGGCATCTGTTTCTGCAGATTTCAAAATCGTTTCCCCAACACTTGACATTGGCACTGCAATATCAAGGCATTTGGAATGACTCCAACATCGCCGTGTACAATTATACGAAGAACTTGTTCACGGCCCTTGTCACTTGGACGTACTAACCGTGGGGGCAAGGGGGTTAGGGTGAAGCAATTCCGGAATCTGTTGACCTGTTAATCTGATGATCTGCCGTTTACGCCTCACCTTGAGGCCTCTTCCTCCAATGCCGCTTCACGCTCCGCCATCTCCTTCTCTCTGACAATATGTCCCTTTATGGGGACAGCTTGTCCCCCTTCCACATCGGGTCCCTGACGAAAACCCTTGCAATGTGCCTGATCCTCACCCTTCATTTAGGTCCGGTTCTTGCTGATCGATCATTCGCCAGCATCATCCACTCAGAGTGGTCGGGCGAACCACTCTTCGGATGCAC
>JBKJZK010000440.1:0-2212 GCA_046715215.1 Nitrospiraceae bacterium | reverse complement strand
TAGGTTTCGCCTTCGACCGCCGACTTCAGATTGGCTTCGGTATTGCCGATCGGCACCCCGGTCGCCGGATCCCCGACTTCCTTCAAGAAATCCAGGTGTCCGAACGCGTGGCCGGTTTCTGCCTCGGACGTATCGCGGAACAAGCCTCCGATATCAGGAAAACCCTCGATGTCCGCGCGCCGGGCGAAATAAAGATAGCGCCGATTGGCCTGGGACTCACCGGCAAATGCGCCCTTGAGATTGTCGTGGCTCTTGGTCCCTTTTAAACTCTTCACCATACGTCCTCCTCCCTATGCTAAGAAATCATACCGTCACCAGGATCTTACCACTATGCCCTCGGTGATTAACATAGCCATACTCGTGGAATCAATGGGTCCAAGCAGGATGCTGAAAAAGGGGGATGGGGTAGCCGGGACGATCCCCTTGCTCGCGCAACGCGCGGCCTCAGAAGGATGGGCAGGGAGCGGCCAGGTGCCCTCCCCTAAAGAGAGGTAAAGAGAATTAGAAGGCCCTCGCTTGGGATAAAGCGCGTCTTGGCGCGCTGAGGGTGGGCGGGTGGAATATTGCGCGCAGTTGGAATCATCCCACCCACCCCTTATAAAGTGACAGCTCGCTGCGCCCTTGATTGGGACAAGACGCGTCCCTGGGCGAAGAGGCTGTCTTGGCAGACTCAGGGCGGGCGGGTGAAGCAGCCGCCGGGGTTGGGCGGGTGAGAAGTCTGATCTTTTTGAGCATCCTGCGGGGACGTTCTCCTCTTGTCGCACACATGCGCACCACAGAAGTTCTAGCGTACCAAAATGGTTTTCCTGCAGCCTGCTAGCGGCTCGTCATCCAACCGGTCGATACCGTGGCAACTCCAAATCCATCTCGGCCAAGGATTTGAAGATGCGGTCCTTGGCGGACAAGATGGGTGTCGCAACCGGCCAGGGAATGGCGAGGGCCGGATCGTTCCAGATGATTCCCCGCTCGTCGCTCGGCGCATAATAGTCCGTACACTTATACAGGAACGAGGCGCGGTCGCTGGTCACGCAGAATCCATGCGCACAACCTGGCGGCACATAGACTTGGAGCCGACTTTCCGCCGAGAGCTCGGCTCCATACCACCGGCCAAAGCTCGGCGACCCCTTTCGGATATCCACCACGACATCGTAGATAGCTCCTTCTGTCACCATCACGAGCTTCCCCTGGGCGTGCGGCTCTTGATAGTGGAGCCCGCGCAGCGTGCCCCGCATAGATTGTGAAAAGTTATCCTGAACAAAGGGGCCGGGAATGCCGGCGTCCGCGTACCGCCCCGCATGGTACGTCTCGAGAAAGAGCCCCCGTGGATCGCGGAAGACATCCGGTTCAATCATCAATAGGCCTGGGATATCGGTTGGAGTGACCTTCACGATGCTCCTCTCGTCTTCTTGTCTGTCTTTCATACACGGGACGGGCGCAACCCGAGTTCGAAGTTCAGGGTTCGAAGTTCTGAAAACCTCAAACTTCAAACCTCGAACCGTCGCCCATCTCGCTCGGCTAGCCCGACGCCGGGTTTTCGGGATCGACGATCTCAGGAGGATCGGGGTACAATCGCCCAAGCCGATCAATCAACGGCTTCGCGGCCGGCGTGCTCTCATGGGTCGGTTCACTCACCGGATGGTCCCAGGTGAGGGTACGAATGCCGGCGTCCGTCAGTAACGAACGGATCGTAGACAGACAGGCTTCGAGCGTTAATTCCGTGCCCTCGCGAAGATCGAGCACACGCTCTTTGGGATCAGTCGGCGGTGCCTCGGTATGGGTGAGCGCCCAACAACGATCGAAAAGGGTAGTTCGAAGGTCCGACGGCACATTCAGTGTCGTAAGATCAGCCGTGCAGAGGGCCGACACGAACAGGACAAATTGCAAATCCGGCATCCCGGAATTCTGGATATCCAACGACGGCATGGCCGAGTATTATCGATGGCGACCGGCACGGAGTCAACGGGCACCATGCCCCGCCGCCCAGACGGATGTTACGACTGAAGATGAGGAGCGTTCGATCATGATTACCATTTCGCTGATGGGTCAGCTTCAAACCGTCGATGGCGAACGGGATCTCGCCTGTGACGTTCCGTCCCCCATGTCCGTCCGCCGGGTGATCCAGCGGCAGGGCATTCAGTTGCGCCATCTCCTCCAACTCATTCGCGAGAAGAAAGTGCTGGTGACCATCAATAAGAAGATCGCCAGCGAGGAC
>JBKJZK010000439.1:0-2748 GCA_046715215.1 Nitrospiraceae bacterium | reverse complement strand
GTGTCGACGAGCACGATCCGATCGAAGAGATAGTCACGGGCCGCTTCGCGCTGACCCTCCACGTGGATCAGATCAACCGCACGTCCGACCACACCGGGCCGGCCCTCCAGCGCGGGCCACCACGTGTGGGACGCCGTATCCCGAGTCGTCCATCGAGGGTGCTGAGGGATGAACGTGCCCCGCCCGAGATCTTTCATTTTGAGAAACTCAATCGCCTCACAAGCGGCGGCAGGATTATCGACGAACCATCCCCTGACCCGTTCCCCCAAAATCGCTTCCACTGCGCGGTCCCATCCAGGAGGCACGACCAACCACTCGACAATGGCATCGCGAACCCCAGTACAGGCTTTGAGCGCAGTCGACTCTTCGTCGCCGCGCCGGCCATAACCCATATCTTCTTGCAGCACGCCTTGCAGTGCTCATAGGTGAGAGTCCACTGCGGCCAACTCTTCCGACTGACGAAATACCAACTGGTCGACTTCGGCCAACTCGGCCGATAGGCGCTCGCTCGCTTCCTCAACACCTTGACCCTGCCGACGCAGGTCAGCAACCAATTGCTCCGCGTCATGGGAAGCCTGTTGGAGGGCCTGGCGCTTGTCCGTTGCCGTCACATGCTGCAGGCGAAAGTCTTCCCGCTCACGAGCCAGCCGGCCTTCACGATCCGCCGCCTCTTGAATCCGAGCGGTCAATTGCACCAGGGACTGCTCAGTATTCGCGACCAATACCGCCAGGTTGAGTACGTCCAGACGCCCTCGTTCTTCTTCAGCCAAGGCCGCGGTTCGTTGCTGGACCAGCTCTTTCATCTCCCGATCGAGCGTCGCGAACACCTGCTCCCGCTCCGCACATTCACGCTCGAGCGCGGCGAGCGCGGCCTCAAGGGTCGCAGCTTCCGCCGCGCCCTGTTCCTGCTCCTGGGTGAGGCGCTCGAGTTCCTGTCCTCCCTGACTCTGCTGCTGCGCATAGAGTTCTCCGCGATTACGCTCGACTTCTGCGGCCGTCAGCGCCCGCGCCTGTTGCTGTTCGACCTTCGACAGTTCCTCGCGCCGCTGCCCGATCGCCTCGTTCGCTAGGGCAATCGAGAGCTTGATCCGCTCAAGGTCTGTATTCAAACGCGCCAGTTCGGCGGACTGTGCGGACTCGTGGTCCCTCAACGTCTGCAGTTCCGACTCCACCTTCTTAAGCGTAGTTCGTAGGACACGGTATTCGTTGGCCAGCAACTGAATCTCCAGCGACTTGGCCTCTTGGTGCAACGTCTGATAGGACCGCGCCTGCCGCGCCTGGCGCTCGAGAGAATTCAACTGCTTTTTCACCTCAGCAATGATGTCCCGCACCCGCAAGAGGTTCTGCTGCGTCGCATCCAACTTGCGCAACGCTTCGGCCTTCTGCTTCTTGTAGCGAACAATGCCGGCGGTTTCTTCGATCAACTCGCGCCTATCTTGCGGTGACGCGTTAAGAATTTGATCGATTTGCCCCTGCGCAATGACGGTGTGTCCTTTTGTCCCAGCCCTGGTGTCCAGCAGGATGCTCCGGACATCCTTCAACCGGCAGACGGTCTTATTGATGAGGTATTCGCTGTCGCCATTACGGTACAGGCGACGCGTGATCATGAGTTCTTGATATTCCGACAGCTGGCTCGAAAGACCGGACAGGGGATCCACATTGATCCGATCCAGCCCGCTGATCACGAGCGAAACTTCGGCCAGGCCGAGAGGCTTCCGCATTTCGGTCCCGTTAAAGATCACATCTTCCATCTTCTCGCTACGGAGGGCCTTCGTGCTCTGCTCGCCGAGTACCCAAAGAATCGCATCGACGACATTACTTTTCCCGCTCCCGTTTGGCCCCACGATGGCGGTGACGCCATCGGGGAATTCGATCCGGGCTTCCGCAAACGACTTAAACCCCGCCATCTCCAGGGATTTCAAATACATCGGCGACTCCTTCGGTAGTGTGTCTCGATTGAATTAAAGCGGGAAGAACGCCTGGTTGTATAGCACAGACATAGGGAAGAATCAAAGAAAAATACTGCCGGTAGTAGGCGCGAGGATGGAGACCTACAACATTTGGTGAGTGGAACTATTGGCGAGGGATTCGGTTATCCCACCTGAGCCCCAACAGATTTGTTGGACGACTCAATGGTGATTAATTCCTTGGGGAGGAGAAACTCAACGTCTTCTTCGATCACAGTCAGATCTTGGACCTCTGCGGTCCCAAACGTCTTGAGGTACGTCACCACCTCTTCGACCAGAACCTCAGGCGCTGAAGCGCCTGCGGTGATCCCGACCGCTTGCACGTTCGTGAGCCAGGTTGGATTGATGTCAGACGCGGCATCGATCAAGTAGGACGCAATCCCACACTGCTCCCCCAACTCACGTAGGCGGTTGGAGTTTGAGCTATTCGGGGAGCCGATGACGAGAATGACATCCACCAGCTTGGAGAGCTCCTTCACCGCATTCTGGCGGTTCTGTGTCGCGTAACAAATATCCTCCTGGTGCGGCCCCTTGATGTGCGGAAACCGTTTATGGAGTGCGCCGACGATATCCCGACACTCATCGACGCTCAGCGTAGTTTGCGTGACGTACGAGAGGTCGTGGACGTTATCAACCTGCAGCTTCTCGACATCTGTTACGGAGGAGACCAGATGGAACTTGTCCGGGATCTGTCCGAGCGTCCCGATCACTTCGGGATGGCCGGCATGGCCGATCAGAATGAGATCATATCCCTGCGTATAGTCGCGGTTGACCTCGTTAT
>JBKJZK010000438.1:0-8481 GCA_046715215.1 Nitrospiraceae bacterium | reverse complement strand
GTCATTCAGATTGCCAGGGGGTCGGCGAACCTCGGCATTGATTTCGCGGGCGGGACCGCGGTGCAGTTGAAGTTCGACCAAGCGATCCGGATCGACGAAGCGAGAAAAGCCTTGGAGGCGAACGGTCTGAGCAGCGCCGAGCTTCAAGAATTCGGTCAGGAGAATAAACTCCTGATCCGTCTGAAGGCTTCGACGACCATCGAGGAGAAGGTCGCTGAACGGGTCGTGGGGGTCTTTACGAAGGAATTTCCCGCGAACCATTTCGTAGTTGATTCCAGTTCGGAGATCGGACCAACCATCGGGCAGAAGCTTCAGCAGGATGCCCTCATTGCAGTCTTCATTTCCTTTGCCGGGATCATTCTCTACGTGGCGGCACGATTTGAACTTCGATTCGGCATCGCCGCGGCCCTGGCGACTTTCCATGACGTGTTGGCGGTGTTAGGTGCTTTTTATTTACTGGATAAGGAAATTACGTTGCTCGTTGTGACGGCATTGCTGACGTTAGCCGGCTATTCGATGACGGATACGGTCGTCGTGTTTGACCGTATCAGGGAAAATCTCAGGATGCGTCGGCGGGATAGCGAAGCGACGATCATCAACAATGCGGTCAACCAAGTCTTGAGCCGCACGATCGTCACCAGCTTGACCGTCGTGTTGGTGCTGATTCCGTTGACACTGGCCGGAGGAGAGGTCTTGCACGACTTCTCTCTCGCCCTATTGTCGGGCGTGATTTTCGGGACCTATTCGTCTATCTTCGTCGCGAGTCCATTGCTGTTGCTCTGGCCGGGAGCATCCGGGCGGCTGTTGAAGCGGAGTTAGCCGGATGGTGAAATAACGTATCGTCGTTCGTGAAACGTCAGCCGGTGCATGAATTGATTCATCGATTCATCGGACCATTGATTCAATGGTGCAATGGATCGATCGTCAACCCTCCTGCGAGATACGCGTCACTCATCAGGGGTTGTCGCATCCTGCTCTGGGCACACCCATGACACTCTGGAGTCGGTCTCACAGTCTCCAGCGCAAGATCATCACGGCGATCGTGCTGGTCGGATTACTGCCCCTGACCCTTCTGCTTGCGATCACCTACGTCGAGGAGCGGCGCGCTCTTCGTGAAATGACCGGCGCCAACTTCAAGGAAGTCGCCGTAGAAGCCGCTCGCCGCATCGAAATGCAGGTCAGTCGCGGGATGAACGAGGCCCAGCAGCTCGCCACGACCCCTCTTCTCCGAACCGCCGTCACCGAAGCCAATCGCTCGTACGAGGGAAAGGATGCGCAACGCATCCAGGGCATGATCAAGGATTGGCAGCAGCGGTGGCGTCAGCGGGATAAGCAAAGCGAGTTTCCCCTTTTCATCAATCGCATCGTCACCAACTACCTCATCCGGTGGCACGATATCCGCAAATCGGACTATGTCGGGATCCTGGTGACCGACCAGCAGGGAGCGTTGGTGATCAGTTCTATTCCACAAGTGGAGTATTTTTACGGGAAGACGCCGTGGTGGCAAGCGGTGGTGAAAGGGGGAAGTCTCAGGGGCTATGTGAGCGAGATCGCCTTTGATCCCGGTTTCGGGACTCACGTGGTCGTGGTGGCGGTGCCCATTCTGGACGATACAAAAGGGACGGTGATTGGGGCGGTCACCATTCTGCTACGTCGAGACACGATCTTCCATGCCATTGCCGAGGTGACCATCGGGGCTACCGGTCACGCGATGTTGTTCAGTTCCGATGGTGTTCCTGTGATCTGTCCGGTCCTGGCCCCGGAAGAGCATACGGTAAGGCCCGAGTTGATCAGTGCTCTCGGTGGGTTGAAAGCCGGTTGGACCGTTGCCGCAGACGATTCGCATGGGGGCCGGAACGCCTTGGTCGGATTCGCCCCGGTCCGATTCGGCGAAAGCTTAGCCCCAGGGAGCCTCGGAGGACATCAGTGGATTACCGTGGTGCGGCAGGATCCCCAGGAGACCTATGCGCCGCTCGCCGAACTCGTGGCGAAAGTGCTGCTCTACGGGTTGCTCGTGCTCGCCGTGCTGTGGGGGACAGGGGTGGTCGTCGCGCGTCGGATCGCCCGTCCCATTCAGTTATTACACGACGGGGTACGTGAAATTGGAAGCGGACGATTAGACCGTCGATTGGAGCTGAAGACCGGCGATGAAATTGAGGGGCTCGCCGATGCGTTCAACCAGATGGCGACGAATCTACAACGATCGTTTGCGCAGATCGAACAACGCGTGGTGGATGTGCACCGCCTGGAAGAAAAGTACCGCGATTTGATCGAGCATTCCCCGGAGATGATCTATCAATTGAACCGGAGCGGTCGATTCGTCCATGTGAACAAGACGGGGATCGAGAAGCTGAAATACACCCTCGATGAGATGCTGTCGATGCGGCTTTGGGACCTCGTGCCGCATGGCCAGGAGCCGTTCGTATTGCAATATCTAGAACAATTGGTGGCGCAAGGGCGCAGTTCGATGGAGACGGTGTTTCTGGCCAAGGACGGTCACCCGATCGATGTGGAGATTCATGCCACGGCGCTGATCGATCAAGAGCGGGGCGGGCTGGTTCACTCGCGCGCGTTTGTGCGCGATGTGACCGAACGGCACCGGCTTGAGCACCAATTGCAAGAATACACGACGAAGCTTGAACAGGCCGTGTCGGAGCGGACGCAACAGCTCGTGGCCTCGCAGGCGCGGTACAAGTCGTTGTTCGACTTGGTGGCGGACTCGGTGTTTATGGTGAATCCGAGTGGTATGATCGTCGCCGTCAACAAACGTGAGGAGCAAGCTCTGGGGTATGCAGAGGCGAACGTGGTCGGCCGCAGTTTGCTCGAAGTCGTCCTCTCCGGCTATCACGACTCGTTGCGCGGATGGCTGAGCGACATCATTTCGGGGGAGCGGAAAGTGTCCACCCAGGAGATCATGGTGCGCCATGCCGACGGACTGGCAACTCCTGCCGAAATGGATTTGATCCGAGTCGGAGCGGCCGACCAACTGTTGGTGATGGTGCAGTTGCGAGACATTACCGACCGGAAGCGGCTCGAACGACAGCTGGAGACGTACCGGGAAGAGCTGGAGGATAAGGTACGAGAGCGCACGAGGGAAATTGAAGAGACCAAGCAGTATCTTGAAAATCTGCTCGAGAACGCCAACGATGTCATTTACACCCTCGATACCGAGCAACGGTTCACCTACGTCAACAGCAAGATCGAAGCATGGGGCTACCGGAAAGACGATCTGCTCGGGCGCCCATACCTCGCTCTTCTCTCCAAGCGCCATCGCGGGAAGCGTCTCAAGAGCACCTTGGATATCGGTGCGAAGCAGGTCTATGAGGTCGAAGTGGTGACTCGCACGGGGGAGCCGAGGGCTGTGATGGTCAGTGTCTCCCCGCTGCATGCGGTCGAGGGAGCGGTCCTGGGTGTGCTGGGCATTGCGCGCGACATGACCGAAACCAAGAAACTGGAGCAGCGGATCAGGAATTCGGAGAAACTGGCTTCAGTCGGAAGGCTTGCCGCAGGGGTGGCCCACGAAATCAACAATCCCCTGGGGGGCATCCTCAACTGCCTCTACAACTTACGGAAAGGGACGCTGTCGCCGGGCCGGCAAGAGGAATATCAGGTGTCGATGGAGGACGGGGTACGGCGGGTGCAAAAGATTGTTCGGCAGCTCCTCGATTTTTCGCAGCAGCATGAGCCGGCGTTTGCGCAGACGGACATCAATCACGTCGTCGATCGGGTGTTGGTCTTGACGATGCATCTCTTTGCCCCCAACCGAATCGTATTAGAAACAGGATTCGGTCAGGGGTTGCCGAACGTCATGGTCGATCGGCACATGATTGAGCAGGTGCTGATGAACCTGGTATTGAATGCGGTGCAAGCGATGAAAGACGGGGGAATGCTGACGATCCGAACATCCGTGGTCGAAGGGGTCTGCCTGATTGCGGTATGCGATACGGGATCGGGCATTCCGCAGGCAGTCCTGCCGCGGATCTTCGATCCATTCTTTACGACCAAGAGCGAAGGCGAAGGAACCGGACTCGGCCTGTCGGTCAGTCTGGGCATCGTCGAGCGCCACGGAGGAAAGATCTTGGTGGACAGCGAGGTCGGGAAGGGAACGACCTTTACCCTCTGTCTTCCTGTCTCCCGGGAACGTTCGTTGATGGAGCGGGTGTCATGAAGGGGCTCAGGATCCTGCTTGTCGATGACGAGCCGCTGATGCGGCTTTCGATGGTCGATGCGTTGGAGGCGATCGGCCATGACGTCGAAGCGGCTGTATCCGGGACGGAGGGTATCGAAGCCATCCGTCAACGGTCATTCGATCTGGTGATCACCGATCTACGGTTGCCCGGCGCGGACGGGCTCACGGTGCTCACCGCGACCAAGGAGCAGTCGCCCCCCACCGAGGTCGTGGTGATTACCGCACACGGATCGGTGGAAACGGCGGTCGGCGCGATGAAGCTCGGTGCATTCGACTACATCACGAAACCGTTCCAGATGGATGAATTGCTGTTGATTGTCGAGCGGGTGGGCCGCGTCGTGACCTTGCGGCGCGAAAATCAGGATCTCAAAGCGGCGCTGGAAGATAAGTTCAGTTTCGGGGGCATCCTCGGTGCGAACAGCCAAATGCGGGCCGTACTTGAGAAGATCAAGCTGGTGGCAGGAACGGATTCGACGACGCTGATTCTTGGAGAGAGCGGAACCGGCAAGGAGCTGGTTGCTAATGCCATCCATCAAAACAGCGCCAGAAGCCACTACCCCTTGATCAAAGTGAGCTGTGCGGCGCTTCCGGAAACCTTATTGGACGCGGAACTCTTCGGCCATGAGAAAGGGGCGTTCACGGGGGCGCTGCGGCAACGGCGTGGGCGGTTTGAGCTGGCACATCGAGGCACGTTGTTTCTCGACGAAATCGGGGAAGTCTCGCCGGTCGTCCAAGTGAAGTTGTTGCGGGTACTTCAGGAACGGCAGTTTGAGCGCGTCGGGGGGAACGACAGAATTGATGTCGACGTGCGCCTGGTCTGTGCCACACAGAAAGACTTGCGGAAGGAAGTCTCTCAGGGGAGGTTTCGAGAGGATCTTTTTTATCGGCTCAATGTCGTGCATGTCGTGATTCCGCCGTTGCGTCAACGGCAGGAAGACATCATGATCATTGCAGAGCACACGCTGAAGACGTGCTCAGGCAAGATGAATAAGACGTTGAAAGGGTTTTCTTCCGTGTCGCGTGAGCTCTTCTTGCGCTATTCATTCCCAGGTAATGTGCGGGAGTTGGAAAACATGGTCGAGCGTGCGGTGGCGCTGGGACGGGATCGTGAAGCGATCCAACCGTCCGATCTGTGCGGGTACCAGTCCTGTCCGTATACAGGCGGACAGTCACAAGAATCTTGTGGATTCTGTAGCGAAGGGCTGACGGGGCAGAAGCGAACGGAGCGTCCGCTGACCTCGCTGGCGACGGCGCGGGAACAGTTCGAGAAAGACTACATCTTATCGGTGTTGGAGCGAGTGGACGGCAGCCGCACGACCGGCGCGAAGATCCTCGGGCTTTCACGCAAAGCCCTGTGGGAGAAGTGCAAGCGCTACGGCATTCCATCCGCGCGCGGTGAGTCGGGCGACGAAGAAGAGTAGGGAGCGGCCAGGTGCCCTTCTTGCTCGCAGAACGCGCACATTCAGAAAGTGCTCGTTCGATGCGCGCAGTATAAGGGCAGCCTCGGCCACTCCCTTTAGTAGATGTGTGGAGCAGAGGAGGGGATGGGAGCTGATGATCTTCTGTGCTCGCGCAACGCGCGGCCTCAGAAGGCCCTCGTTTGACGCGCGCAGTGGAAGATCAATCAGCCCCCATCTCTGGAGAGAGAATGAGCGGCCTTTGAAGATGGGAGAGGAGCGGCCAGGTGCCCTTCTTGCTCGCAGCGGGTGGGAAGGAATGACACCCGTGCTGATCCCTTGCTCCCGGAGCGCGCACGATAAGAATGTGCTCGCTCGACGGCCGCAGTGGGATCAACACGGGTGCCATTCCTGGGAAAGTGAAACGAGCTAGCTTTGAAGGGTCAATTAGTTGGGTGGTGCTCGCCTGGGACAAGAGCGCGTCTCGGCGCGCTCAGGGTTGGGCGGGTGAGAAAGTAGCGCGCAGTAAAGGGCAGCTTTGGCCGCTCCAGTGCTTCCCCTCAATGGGCGAGGCGTTAGAGAATCGTGTCAGAGCCTTGACACTAAGGCCTCTTCGCTCTAGGCTCATCGGCAATATTGGAGGTGAATTGTGGAGTTGAGCATCCAGGAAAAACACATCGTCGAGGAATTCAAGCGTCAGGCCGAACAGCGATTTCCTGGCGAGTTGATCCGGGTAGTGTTATTCGGATCGAAGGTGCGTGGTGACGCGACTCGTGAGTCAGACGTCGATGCACTCGTCGTTATCCATTCTGAAGGCTGGCGACTTGGCGATGAGATTCGTTCCCTGGGTTATGCACTGGAACTGGAACATGGTGTGGTGCTGTCGATTCAGTTGATGAGCGAGCGCCATTACGAGGAGCTTCGACTGTTCGGGTCGCAGTTTTTTAAGGCGGTGGAGCGAGAAGGCGTCTCCGTATGACGGCCAGCGTCCCCGTTGAAGAAATCAAGAAGGAATTTCATCGAGCCGAAAAATCTCTTCAATCAGCCCGTCTCCTTCTCCGCGACTGCAATCCACATCTTCAGCGCCCGCAAAGCGACAAAATGGGAACGCCAGGATTATGAAGAGAGACGAAAGCCCTAAACGACCGCGCAAGACACACGACGGGATGCGCGCTGAGTACCGCTTCGACTATCCGAAGGCTCGACCCAATCGGTTCGCTGACCGCATGAAAAATAGTGTGGTCGCCGTGATCCTGGATCCGGATGTTGCCGCCGTGTTCGGCTCCTCGAAGGCTGTCAACGTATTCCTTCGATCCGTTATCGCAACGTTGCCTATTAGGATGCACAAGCGAGCGAAGGCCGGCTGACAATCGGCTGGACAGCGAGGCACCGGACAAGCTATGGCCTGGGGCACAAAGAAAACCGAGCATGCGGGGGCAAAGAAGGGAACGGGTGCGTTCTACGGCCGCAAAGCTGACGCCAAGCGCGGCAGTAACCACCATCGACGCCAGGACAGCAAGGCCACCATCAACGCTGAACTCATACAGTCATTGAAGAATCCTCAGCAGAAGTCGTGATCGCCCGCCGCCAGGAATTCAGAATGGCCCTGTTTCCGCCCTTCAGGGATCGGGAGCCTTTCCAAAAAGACTGGCAAGACTACCGACCCTATTAGCGTTCCTTCACTCGATAGATCGCGCAGCTGGTATGCCTAATCAATGTCCTGCTGACGGAACAGAGCCGACAGGCATCGACGCAGATATTCGTGAGGGCATACCCTAGTGATGTATCAGAGGGGTGATATGAAAACCTTAGGAATTGTGTTGTTCTGCCTGTTTGTGGCCAGTTGCTCATCTCTCATCCTACGGGAGGATGATACCACGGGGCAAACGATAGCCAAGGTAGCCACACGTTCCCTCATCGCCCTACCCACCTTATTCATGAGTGAAGCCCATATCAGCAATCTAAAGCGGACCGCCAAGCGGACGGAGCTACGACAGAACAGGCTGTGCGCTTTGGAAAACTCTGTGAAGGTGAAGGCTACGAGTCTGGAACACCGGAATACAAGAGCTGCCTCTCTCTCAAACTGAATCAAGTGGTGCAACTCAGCGGTGTAAGTAACGAGAGGCCATTTGGCCCGAGTTACAGCCCCATTGTGCATCCAACCCGCAGTTCGGGACGACATCCCCCGTGAGACCTTCCACCAGGATCCGATTTTCCGCATGAGCAACTACTGGCAGGTGTGGCATAGCCCTGAAGCGTAATTCGCCTGAGGAACGGGTGCCCATCGAGACTGGCCAGGAGCCTGTCTGGCATTACCTTCGTAACGAGGCGAAGGAGGTGCGGCCAGATGTGAGGCCGCAGGCTTGGAAAAACCGGAGGCGTATTCGCTGGAATACGTTGAGGATTTTTTCGGGCCAAGAACGACGCAGATGGCCGCGGATCGTTCGCCGCAGTAGAAAGGTCAATGTCGGACCGGCTCCTAGGAAGGAAAGCGGAAACGGACTGAGTCTGCGAAGGAATTTCCGAAGGATTCCCTCTGGCAAAGTCCGAAAGGGCCGTTCCGGGAGGCGTTGGCGCGGAAGTGCCATGCCACCCCTGCTCCGTTGGAGCTTATTTTAGGGTGCGAATGGCGAAGGTAGTAAGGTTACTCTTGAGGTTCCGCGCCGCCCTCCCACAACTTCACCGTCCTGTCCCACGACGCACTGGCCAGTTTCATCCCATCTGGTGACAGGGTAATCCCTCGAATGCCTGCGGTATGGGCCTTGAGGGTTCTGAAGCAGCGGCCGTTCGACAGGTCCCAAAACCGAATCGTTGCATCGTCGCTGGCGCTGATGAGCACCTTGCTGTCCGGAGTGACGGCGAGCGAGCGCACCCAGGCGGTGTGGCCTTTCAGCG
>JBKJZK010000437.1:0-1679 GCA_046715215.1 Nitrospiraceae bacterium | reverse complement strand
CCAGTCCGGGACGAGAAAAGAGGAATTGTTGGTGGATAAGGATCGTCTCAACAAGATGTGGATTCTGCGCAAAGTGTTGAGTCCGCTTGGGACGATGGAAGCCATGGAGTTTTTAATGGACAAGCTGCATGGAACCAAGACCAATCAGGAGTTCCTGCAGTCGATGAATCGGTAATATCCGCCTTGTATCTGGTCGCTGAGACAGGGTACAGTGGCGGGCTTTCGAATGGGCGAAGGCTGTTGATTGTGACGTCAGGGGAGTGTGAATTATGAAGAAGGGTATTCATCCCGTGTATAGGGAAGTCGCGGTGCATTGCGCCTGCGGCAACAAATATAAAACTCGATCGACGGGCGGCGATATCAATGTAGATATTTGTTCAAACTGCCATCCGTTTTTTACGGGAACGCAGAAGATCATTGATACCGAAGGGCGCGTTGAACGGTTCAAGAAGAAGTACGCGAAGAAAGACAAGTAGCTCGAGAAGAGCTCATACGGGGGACCCTGCTTCGCTGAGGGGCAGGGTGTCTTTGTTTTTATGCGTCAGGGGCTGGGCGCGAATCAGAGGAAAACGGGGCCATGGAAGCAATCTTACTGAAGAAATGGGAAGCGTTGGCAACCCGATATGATGAGTTGACGAATCAGCTCATGGACCCGTCTATGATGAGCCAACCCTCGCAGCTTCACAAAGTAAATAAGGAGCGGACGGATATCGAACCGGCGGCCAAGCTTCTTGCAACCTATCGAGACAACGCAAGGCAGTTGGAGGAAGCCGCTCAAATTCTTGCAGATTCCACGGCCGGGGCCGAGTTTCATAAGATGGCAATGGAGGAGCGCGCCACGCTCGACCGCCAGCAGCGTGAGATCGAACAGCAGGCCCAAGCGTTACTCATTCCCAAAGATCCTCGAGACGAGAAGAGCCTGCTCCTCGAAATCCGCGCCGGGACCGGCGGCGACGAGGCGGCGCTTTTTGCCGGAGCGTTGTTCCGCATGTACAGCAAGTATGCCGAGGTCAAAGGGTTCAAGGTCGAAATGGTCGAAGCCACAGAAACTGGGCCTGGGGGCTACAAGGGCGTCGTTGCGCTTATTGAAGGCAAGGGCGCTTACAGTCACTTTAAATTTGAGGCTGGGGTCCACCGGGTACAGCGTGTCCCCGTCACCGAGGCCAGCGGTCGGATTCATACGTCGACCGTCACCGTCGCCGTCATGCCTGAGGTGGACGAGGTGGATGTGCATATCGATCCCATGGATCTCCGGATCGACACATTCTGTTCATCCGGTGCCGGAGGCCAGAGCGTCAACACGACAAAGTCGGCCGTGCGGATCACCCATATTCCGACCGGTGTGGTGGTGAGCTGTCAGGACGAACGGTCGCAGCTGAAGAATCGTAACAAGGCGATGCGGACGCTGCGGGCCAGAATCGTCGAGGCGGAGCGGGAGAGGCAGGAAGCGGAAATCGCCCAGAATCGTAAGGCTCAGGTGGGTACGGGCGAGCGAAGCGAGAAGGTTCGTACCTACAACTTCCCGCAGAATCGTGTGACAGACCATCGCGTTGGTGTGACCTTGCATAAGTTGGAACAGGTGCTCGAGGGCGACCTCGGTGAACTTGTTCAGGCCTTGAAAGCACAACGTCAGCAAGAAGTGGGTGCAGCGTAACATGGATGCGGTTGCCCCCATTCCG
>JBKJZK010000436.1:0-2171 GCA_046715215.1 Nitrospiraceae bacterium | reverse complement strand
CTTGACCGCATCAGTATCGATCCGACAATTCGCTTCGGCAAAGCCTGCGTCCGTGGCACTCGACTGACTGTCGGCGAGGTGCTGGGACATTTGGCAGGTGGCATGTCTGAAGCGGAAGTCCTGTCCTGTTTTCCTCAACTCACACACGATGATGTGTTGGCCTGTCTGGCCTATGCCGCTGAACGCGAGCGTCGCACCTTGTCGATTCCTGCCGCTTGAGGGTTTGTGCGGCTGTTGTTGGACGAAAACCTTTCTGAATTTGTTCTCCCCGCGATAGCCGATTTGTATCCCGAGTCACTCCATGTTCGCCTGCTTGGTGCCGGAGGAGCTCCAGATAATATGGTGTGGCAGTTGGCAAAGGAGCATAGCTGTGTATTAGTCACGCGCGACGAGGATTTTCTTCGTCTGAGCATTGTTCGAGGCGCGCCGCCGAAGGTCGTCTGGCTTTCTGTGGGCAACTGTTCCAATCAAGAGATCATTCATTTGTTGAGAACACGCCATCAGAATATTCAAGAGTTCTACGGCCATGAGCAAGCCACCTTCCTAACCCTTAGCTTCTAGCCCGCAGTATTCATGAGCGTTTCTGCTGCAGTCGCAATGATCGGGCAAGAGGCGCGAGTCCAGGGGTGAAGACTTCCAGTTGAAAGCACGGCTCTTCTCTCTAGCCACTAGCCTCGTGCCCATGACCTAGCCTGTGGCACGCTTTCGCGACGAACCGTCATGAATAATTCGGGTTAGGCCTTGGGTTTTACCCCGCCCACCGCTCCTCCCGGTTAAGGGGCATGCGATCGAGGTTAATTTAGAAGACTACCATTTGAAAAGGAGAGCGTTATGAAGGCTTTGAAAATGGAAATACTGCACTTACAAGTCAAGCAATGACCGTGTAGCTGACGGCACAAGCTCGTTCATCTATCTCTTCACGGGTAACTTGGTTGATCCTCGATTGCGCGAGGCGAACAACCACCACCCATTATAGGATGCTCCTTCCAATCTCGCTCGTTTTCTCTTCAGGGATGGGGCCTGATTGATCTCCCACTGCGCGCGTTATCCCAATCCGCTCATTTCATTTTCAAGGGTGGCCTGGTCGATCCTCGATTGCGCGCGTCGAACGAGCACATTCCTATCGTGCGCGTTCCGCGAGCAGGAGGACGACTAGGCTGCCCTTCCCATCCTTCTGAGGCCGCGCGTTGCGCGAGCACAGGAGATCATTTAGTCTGCCCTCTCTGCTTCTTCCAAGTTCGCTTGTTTCGAATTCCTCTTATCCCCAAACATCTACCAAAGGGAGCGGTCGAGGTTGCCCTTCACTGCGCGCATCGAGCGACCACTGTTTTATCGTGGGGGCTCTGCGAGAAAGAAGGGCACCTGACCGCTCCCGCCTCCCCCTCATCTCTTTGCTTCTGCCGGCGGCCAATTCATCTCTGTGTGCCTGCCACAGTAGAAGCAGGAGAGGCGGTAACGGGCTTTGCGCCGGGGATTTGGCATGGAGGTAAAGGTGATGGGGGTGTCGTCGAAGGGGCAAGTGGGTTGCTCGTGGAGGAGATGCACTTCGGCCATCATGGTGATCGTGGCGCCGTCCCACGGTGGGGTTGGTTGTTCTTGGCCGGTAATCTGTTCCTTCGTATGACACTGTTTGCATTCGGCCTCATAAGTCTTGATACGGGCCAGATGGGGGGTGTGGTCGGTAACGTTCATCGCTCCGCCGCATCCAGGCTTGGGGCAGGTGAGATGCTCGTGCTGTAAGGCCTGGACAAACCGACTCTGTGCTATCCGTTCTTGTTCTGACTTCATAAGACCTCCCTCATATCCTTCTTCTTCGTCATTCCCAGAAGGCTGGACGGCCGTGGCTCAACTGCGCGCAGCCTTCTCACCCGCCCACACTATGGCACTGAGATGTGCCATTCACTCAGACCAAGGCATTCTGATTCCCTCCACCTCACTTCAAGGGAGGGGCCAAGGCTGCCCTTTACTGCTCGCATCGAACGAGCACTTTCTGAATGTGCGCGTTCTGCGAGCAAGAAGGGCACCTGGCCCCTCCCTCCTTACCCTTCATATCCCCCACGCCCCGCTGATCTGGATATTCGCGCCGTTCACATACCGAGCATCATCGGACAGCAGATACCGTACGGCAGCCACGGTATCGTCTACGGTTCCGATGTATCCGGCGGGGATGC
>JBKJZK010000435.1:0-2239 GCA_046715215.1 Nitrospiraceae bacterium | reverse complement strand
GTGCGGTCCTGCTTCAGGGATTGACTGAATAGCGCACTTCTCTCAAATGGAGGTCATCATGGCTACCTACTTGATGCTGCTCAATTGGACGGATCAGGGAATTAAGAATGTGAAGGATTCGCCGAAGCGGCTGGATGGGGTGAAGAAGCTCGCGAAGGATATGGGCGGCGAAGTCAAGGTGTTCTACATGACGCTGGGGGCGTATGATCTTGTCCTCATCGTTGATATGCCGAACAACGACAAACTGGCGAGTTTCGGCCTCAAGTTGGGATCGCTCGGCAATGTGCGGTCCACGACTCTCAGGGCCTACTCCGAGGATGACTATCGCCGCATTGTTGGCGGCCTGAGCTAAGTAAGATGGATGGGCGCGGAACAGAATAGATAGCTGTCAGTGGTCAGCCATCAGCTTTCAGTAAAGATCGAACTCAGAGCTGACCGCTGATAGCTGAAGGCTTGGTAT
The DNA here is from genome assembly GCA_046715215.1 of Nitrospiraceae bacterium. Taxonomy (GTDB): domain Bacteria; phylum Nitrospirota; class Nitrospiria; order Nitrospirales; family Nitrospiraceae; genus Palsa-1315. The sequence continues at coordinate 1,779 of JBKJZK010000435.1, read as the reverse complement.
GCCGCTCGAAGACGATTTCTGTGACATCATCAAGAAGGTCCGCATTGGACAGGCATGGTCCCTGGCGGATGTGGCGCGGAGGACCGGATTGCCCGGTGGCGACATTACGGCGCTGGAGCGCGGCGTTCGCCCACCTGATCGCATTGAGGTTCTGGCGCTGGCGAAGGCGTTAGGACTTCGTCCTGGTCCGTTGGAGCAAATCGCGATCGAGAAGTGGGAACCGGTCGCACAACCGCCGATGGCCTGGGTGGAGACGATACAGGGGGCGATCAATGGCTATGGCGTGCAGGGCTATGTGGTCCATGACGGCGGGGAGGCCGTGCTTATCGACACGGCTTACAATGCGCCGGCGATGATCGAGTTCTTGTCCACGCACCGCCTGCGCCTGATGGGGATTTGTTTGACGCACGGCCATGCGGATCATGCCGACGGGATTGACCAGATTCTGAAGTTTCGTGAGGCGCCGGTGTATCTCGGAACAGAGGATATCGATCTCCTCAGCTGGCGGCCCCCCGATGCACAGCTGAAGACGCCGGAACATGGTCATACGATTACGGTCGGGCGTCTCAGGATCCATTGCCTCGCCACGCCGGGCCATACCCCTGGCGGGATCTGTTATCGGATGGATGCCGAGTCACAGCGCGTCTGTTTCGTCGGCGATACGTTGTTTGCAGGATCCATTGGCCGCTCGAATCCCGGTACGCTGTATCAGACCCATCTGGGATCGGTCTGGACCCAAGTACTCGAGTTGCCGCCTGAGTATCGGTTGTTACCGGGTCACGGACCGGCCACGACGGTTCGCGAAGAACTGGACCATAACCCCTTCGCCACGGATCATTGAAACAGGATGCTGAAAAAATCCGCCAGGTTATCGGAAAGTTAAGGCTCAGACTGAGACTGAGCGTCAGCTCTTCACTCAACCTTAACCTCAACCTGTTTCGCTCGGCTATCCTTTGCAGTGTTCTCCTGTTGTCCTAGACGTGCGGGCCAGTGAATTTCCACCGTGCCGCGATAGCTTTGCGGCAACCTGTTAGAAGAATATCCTATGAATCTCGATCAGCGGAACGATGACCAGCCGATCCGCAGCGGAGAGCTGCCGGTTGTGGCAGGACCGTCTGAGGACCTCGGGGATCTCTCTGCAAACGAAGAATTTGAGGAGACACCCTTCTCGAAATGGATCCTGCCCGTCAGCCTTTTTATCGCGACGATCTTTACCACACTGTGGGCCGGGGCCTATCAGGCCTATAACGGACCGATCCACGGACCGGTGAATTTTCTGCTCGAACACCCCGGGACGCTTTGGCACGGGATTCCATTCGCCGCCACGCTCCTGATCATTCTAGTGACCCATGAATGCGGGCACTATGTGCTCTCCCGCATCCACAGGGTACCGGCGTCGCTGCCGTTATTCATCCCGGGCCCTCCGTATTTCATCGGCACATTCGGGGCGATCATCCGTCTGCGCGGGCCGATCTTGAATCGGCGCGCGCTGTTCGATATCGGCGTGTCTGGTCCGCTTGCCGGTTTCATCGTCGCGGTGGTGGCACTGGTCATCGGTCTGAACCTGTCAACGGTCGTTGATCGGACGGCGACCCATGGATTGCAGTTGGGCGAACCGTTGCTCTTGCAGTTTATCTCCTGGCTGGTCGTCGGATCCCTCCCTCCTCAGGCTGACATCGTCTTGCACCCCATCGGGTTCGCCGCCTGGTTCGGCCTCTTTGTGACGTCACTGAATCTCCTTCCCATCGGCCAACTCGACGGCGGGCATGTGGCGTATGC
>JBKJZK010000434.1:0-8132 GCA_046715215.1 Nitrospiraceae bacterium | reverse complement strand
GCCAGGCATATTGGCCTCTTTTGCCTTCAAGATGGCCAGCCGGAGCCGCGGATTACCATCTGGGTCGGCACCTGTACGCGCCGCAATCGTCACCTCGCGGATAATTCTCGTAAAGATCTTCCCGCGTTTGACATCCATGGCCCCTTTGTGCCGTTTAACCGTCGCCCAATGGCTATGTCCACCCATGCTCACTCCATGCCGCCGGACTTAGCAGGATGCTCAAAAAGTCCGCCGGCATCGTTCTCGCATTGCTCAGAGGCTCAACGTACCGAAGCGTACGCCGCGCCTCTTCTCTCGCTGCGGCCTTGCTGGACGGCCTTTTTGAGCATCCTGCGTGGTGTGCCCCTGCTATTCCAGACGTCCGACCAATGAAATTCCTGCGTGCCCACAGAGTTTTTCCGCGGCCAGTTAGGAAAGCCGACTGCGCAAAAACACGATCACTCGCTGAGATCCGTTACTCGTAGCACAGGGTTTGGAAAGGTGTCAATTATGCGGGAGGGTGACCAGCGATAGAACCGCTGGCCGAGTTTCGTGGCCTCTCTAACTGAAAGGCCCATCCAGAAAACTGGATGGGCCTTTGTTGGCACATTCGCACGAGTCCAATCTTTACATGAACTTCATAAACTTGTCTTTCGCGTCATCCATCACCTCAGCCGTAATGGCCACCATCCCTCGCTCCTTCGCCACCCGCTCAACCTCTTTGCGAGCCATCGGACGGATGAAGTCGGGAATATTCTCAAGCCGCTTCTCAGCCTCAGGCGTCCAGGTCATCCCATTGCTCGAGTCGCTCTTGGAATCGTCCATCACTTGCAACGTGATCGTCTGATACCCCTGCTTACGGGCAAAGGCCTCCACACTGCTCTGCACCATCGGCTTCACAAATGAGGGAAGGCGGTCGAGTTTCTCCTTCGCATCGGCTGACCAGGCAAACCCTGTAGTCGACGCTCCAGCATTGCCGGGCTTATCGCCCGAAGTGAGTCCCATTTCAGCCACCATCGCGGAGAAGGGGCAGCCGCTGCTGGACTTTTCTCCGGGCGTGGCGGTTGTTACGGCCGTGACCGCAGCCGCCGGCTGACCACCTTGAACTTTCTCGTTCAAATATGCCGCCATCTGACCAGAGCTTGCAGTTGCTTCTTCTTTCAGCGTACCCCGCGTCATCTCAAAAGGCTCGGCCGCAACGGTACGCCCACCCAGTTTCACCCCGAGAGAACTGACCATCTGGGTTTCCCCTGGATTCGTCACCATGGAGAACTTGGCATTGCAAGATGGGCAGCCGAAGAACACGCCGAGCGTGCCCTCCCCAGGCTTCTCTACCTTCTCAAAGTTCATGTAGGTTTCACAGTTGAGGCACACGAATTTCATGGTGTCTCCTCTTAGGTGCGTAACATCACAATTTGTCGGCGAGCACCTTCTTGTAATCGAGCAGTGTCTTGATGCGCCCGGCAATTTCCTGATAGCGTTGAATCGTCGGATACGTTTCGTCGAGCAACGGCTGTCCCTTGTCGAAGGTGCGCGCGAGTTTCCGGTCGAACGGAATCCGTCCGAGCAACGGCAAATCCAGCATCTCACACATGGCCTCGGTGTTGCCTTCGAACAACTCGTTCACTTCTCCACAGGAGGGACAGCGATACTCGCTCATATTCTCAACCATACCCATGACCTTGATGCCTATATCGCGGGCATAGGTGACCGACTTCTGCACCACATCCGATGCCACTTCTGATGGCGTCGTGACGACAATCGCTCCCGCCAGGTCCGGAATAAACCCGGCAATGACAGGCGGCTTATCCGCCGCGGCCCCAGGAGGCAGATCGACCAGCAGATAATCGAGCTCGCCCCAGACGACATCGGCCAAGAACTCTCGAATGACATTCATTTCCATCAGCCCCAGCCACGCAGCGCTCACGTCCATCGGCCCCTTCCAGCGCACCGGCGATGCATCCTCCAGGAAGAAATCCATCGACGCGACTTTCACCCCCAGCGGCCCGACTGGAGGAATCGCTCCCGCAGGCCCCATGGTCAACGACTGGCCGTGCAAGCCCAACATGCGGGGCACACAGGGCCCGTTCAGATCCACATCTAAAATCCCAACCTTCGTTCCTTGCCGCGCAAAGGCCAAGGCCAAATTGACCGTGGTCATACTTTTGCCCACGCCGCCTTTTCCGCTCATGACCACCAGCTTGTGCTTGATGCCGGCCATGCGGGCGTGGACCTGTTTGGTATTTTCAGAAATCTGTGCGAGTACCTTGGCGTCGTCTGAATACTTCAATTTTCCAAGAATGGCCTTCAGATCTTTCTCAACCGCCATGGATGGCACCCCTCGCTAACTTGGCGAATATAGAGAGGTTGAACGGTACCACAGGGGTTTCCGGTGAGTCAAACTCCACACATCCAGTCCGCCAGATAGCGCACATTCCGATGCCTAACGCCGAGCTAGACCTGGTCTTGACGATTATTTCGGCGGCTGAGGGAATAAAACGAATGGTCCCTTGGGCTCCTGACCGGGCGGAACGAAAACTGGCGCAGGTTCACCCGCAGGCCCCAGATACTTAGTGAATCTGTGAATGGCGCGAAGGTCTTGCGCGGTCATATCGTGAAGCGCAAACCAAGGCATCGGCGGGCGGAATTGTGCGGTCTTCGCTATCTTGACCCACTGGTCTTCAGAGAGGTTCTGCATATACAGCCTCAGATTAATCGGATAGGTCGTTCCCCAGGGACCGCGCCAACCGAGTTGATCGCCTGTCAGCCATTGTTTTTCTGGAACCTTGCCTCCCGTCTGAAAATAGCCGGGCGTATGACAGTCGTTACAACCGGCTATCTTCACGAGGTATCTTCCTCGCTCGACAGACTTCGAATCGGTTGCCTTCGGTGATTGCGCAGATGCGTACTGAGCCGTCGCAGCGGCAAAGAACAGGGTTCCTACCATCAAACTACGTAGTGCAGACATAAACATCTCCTTTCTGTAAGGGCTAACGACCCAAGATCAGCGACCCGGCCCACGGGACGCGTGGGTTGCAACCGGAGCGTGATGGCCGGGTTCGCTGCAGCGCTTGGTTAGCCGCATTCATTGCTACAGCCCAAACCACCGGGCGCGACGGCTCGAACCAAAATGCTCCTTGTCGGCGCGCAGGGCGGTGGACGGCTCGTAATAGGTGCCCGTCGGACCATCGGGATTGGAGAAGAAGTCGACGTCCACGCGGCCGATACGTCCGGCGCCGAACTCGATGTAACATGAACCTGTCCCTTTGTGGGTCACCGGAACCTGCTGGTTCCTCAGGCGTGCAATCAGTGCGGTGGCGACGGCGCGCGCGGCGCCCTCCGCGAAAACACCGGCTTTCGGTGTGCCTTGCTTCGCGCAATCGCCGATGGCGTAAACGTCGGGAAAGCGCGTCTCGAGGGTTTTGGGGTTGACCGTCACATAACCGTTCTCGGTCATGCCGCTTCCCTCGAGCATCTTCGGGGCGCGGATCGCGGGGACCCCAAGGAAGAGGTCGTAGGGAAACTCGCGACCGTCGTCGATGATGGCGACCCGGCGCTGCGTGTCCACCGACTTCAGTTTCCGGTCGGCGACGAAGGTGATGTTCCGCTCCGCGAAGGCGGCGAGCAACGCCCGCGAAGTCTCCGGCGACGGCGGCACGGGCGTTTCGAGCGGGAGGATGAGCGTGATCTTGCAGGCGCTCCGAATGCCGCGGGTCGTGAGATAGTCGTGCATCATCAGCGCCGCCTCGCTGGGGGCCGGCGGACATTTGAAGGGCGCACCGCCGACGGCAATGAGGACGTGACCATTTGTAAACATCTTGAGCATCTCACCCAACCGGGTCGCACCTGCCAGGGTGTAGAACTCCGTGGCATCCGCCAGGCCCGGCGTCGCAGTAAAATCGTAGTCGGCGCCGAGTGCAACTACTAGGAAATCCGCCTCGTAGGTTCCGCTGTTGGTCGTCACGCGCTTGGCGACGGGATCAATGGATGAGATCGTCTCTTGAAGGAAGCGCACGCCGGGCTTGAGGAATTTCTTATAGGGCAGCAGAACCGCGTCGCGCGTCGTGCGTCCGAACATCACGTCGAGCTTCGAGAAACCGAAATAGAAGGCGTCGCCTTTGTCGATCAGCGTCACATCGATGCCCTCGCCGAATGCCTCCGAAAGCATGGTGCCGAGTTCAAGCCCACCGAATCCGGCTCCGAGAACGAGGATGCGCTTTTTCATAGTATTGCTAAGTGAAAATCATTTGTGTTTACCGCTCCGCGACTATGCTGACCGGCATAATATGCGAACACCGCGTGCGCAGTCCACTGTGATTCTCGTTTCGGCTCAAAGCCTTCTCAACGATATCCACAACTCCGGATTGGCGTGATAGACGGATCGGCATAGTTCCATAATAGCTGCGAGGCAGTGAGTCCCTGTGTCAGTAGTGAGATTAAGGGGTCTGACCGCTTTGCTTTGTTCCTATGGCGCGCGAAGGTTGTGGCGGCTGAATGTGTTCTGGCCAGTACCGCACGCTCTGAAGGTATTCGGTCGACTCGGGGTGCTCTGCAAACTCCAGCAGGTTTCCCAGCTTCTCCGAAAGTACGGCGCGCACGTCAGCAGGTGAAGCGAAGAAGAACTCCTTTCGATCATTCGCCCAGTTCACGCGACGCGCCGAGAAGTGCTCGTGGAGCTCGTTCTCCAGGCTTACGGCGTCCTCCGAAAAGAAAATTGCATGCACGTCGAAACGGAATGGGACCGATGCGTCTCCAAGTTCGTAGATGCGCTCGAGCGGTTCTAGCCGGCGGGTTAGCCCAATCTTCACGACGTGATCGCCGAACGCACCGCGGTTCGAGATGACATAGACGTAGCCCACCCGAATGTTGGCGGCGCGGTAGTCGTTCTGAGCAATTGCACTGTCCATATCCGCGAGCTTGAGCTCGAGTTCAGGGTCGCTCGAACCATCCGCCCGGACCTTCTCGATCACCGTCAGGATGTGGCTTCGCTCCTTCTCAAGACGTTCTCGTGCGGCAGCGAGTTCTAGCTCGACCTTGCGCTCCTCGCGCAGCCGTTCCCGCTCAGCGCGCGCCGCTTCTCGCTCTTCCTCCTTCTTCATCAAGTAATCGGCCGTGAGCTCAATTTCTTCGATGCGTAGGGCATGGAACTCGTCTCCGATACGCATCTCCATCATCTTGCCGAGCTTGGCGATCGCCGTTCTGGCCGCGTCAAGCCGCTTGATGGCAGTCACGGTGGTTCCTGCGCGAAGCGACCGCACCACGTTCTCCGCTTCAGCGTTGTAAGCGCGGAGCATCAGCTTGGCCAAGTCGTTCGTCATCGCGCGGCCCTTCGCCAACGAACCGTCGAAGGTGAACATGTTCGACTTTTCGATCGCGGCGCCCGCCTTAATCGTCTCAGCGATCCGAGCCGCTATGTCATCGAGTCGTTCCAGATAGGCAAGCGCGTTTTCAAGGGGATGGTGATACCGATAGATCCCGGCGTCCTGAAGAACGCGTTCGTCGTCGAGGACGACGGCGTTGCCTGGGTCCGTACCGAGGGGCTCCAAGCGTGCGCGCAAGGCCGCGTTCTCCGCCTCCAAGAATACGATCCGCCGGTCCTTACTCGTTGGAGAATGCGGCTCAGATTCACCGTGAGACTTCTCCGTAGCGGCAGAGGGGTCTGCGCCGCTGCCGAATACACTATCTCCCATCGGGGTGCCGTCTGGAATCCAAAGCTGCCAACCAGGTGGCGGGGCAGGCCAAGCAGGATCTGGTTTCCAGCCATTTGGGGGCGTCCACCCCTTGGGGGGTTTAGGCCACCCAGGCGGCGGATTGAAGACTAACGGGCCGCGTTGCGTCACGACCGACGGACTCCGGAGCGCTCGGCGGAGACCAGGCTATACGGGTTCTTCGAAACAGCAGCGCCGAGCCGTCCCAGCGTGAGTGCAGGCACAACCGCCGACAATTCGAACGCAATGAACGACTCGCGCTCGGCGGCTACGATCACGAACGGCATGTAGGTCCGATTGCCCGTCGCGGGATCAATAGTGTTGGTACCCACCTCCAGCGAAATTGTCTTGATGAGGCCACGACGGTCAGACTCGAACACCTCGTGGAAAGATCTGAGCGCTACCTGATGAATTGCGCCGGCGTATCGGTCGCGACACTCCTTTTGTGAGAGCGGCGTCGAAGTAATCTCGTCAGTGGCCTTCGTGTACTTGCAGGACTTGATCGCGGGGATCTCACCTGGACCGGGTACCAGTACGCGAAGGCGAAGCTCGGCCGTCGAGGGATCGAACTCGAACTCATGCGCGGCCTGGAAATGATCGGGATACACCGAATTCGACAGAACGATAGAGACGTACTCCTGGATCGCGTCGGCAGTGCTGTACCCCAGATTCGTGACCAGTTCGTCAAGCCTCCTATTACGGTCGGCAGCCTCAGATTCGCGTACGGCGCACTCTTTGGCGTAAGCGTTCGCGCTCAGACCTGAGCGCGTCAAGGCGCCGCGCCTCATCTCGGGCCCACACGTCTTCGGCCTTCTGGTGCCGCGCCAGCACGTCACGGCACGCTGCGCGCCACTCCACCAAAGCCCGCTCATGTGCCCGCTGCGCGTTCTCTATGGCCTCGGCGTACTTCTTCTTGCCGAAGAAGCTGGCTAGGCCTGAGGGTGGCTCGGGCAGCGCCAGAACCGGCTCGTTAGGCAGGAGTATACGGCTCGGCTGAGGAAGCGGCACTTCAAGATCGGTACGGTCAAATGGCGGGTGCGTCACTTCAACGCGAAGCGAACTGAGATCGACGTAGTCATCCACCCCAAGCGTAGAGGCGAGCAGCGAGTCGATCTCCTCGTAGATTCGTTCGAGTTTCCCGTTTCGCTCGATAACCTCCGCTTCCTTGGCGGCCACATGCGCCTCGCGAGCCTCTTTCTCAAGACGCTTTCTTTCAGAATCGGCTGCCTTAGCAAGCTGAGTCTTGGCATGCTCCGAGGCCTTCTTTGCCTTTTGGGTTTGCTGAACTGCCGCAACATGGCGCCGAGCGGCTTCTCGCTCAGCCCGTTCGCGGTCTCGAGCGGCTACGCGAGACTGATGCTGAATCTCCGCAAAGAATCCCCGTCGTGCCATGACACTCATCCTATATGCTTTTGGCCGATTGCAGGCATCGCGCGACGAATACTACCTGGCGTTCGCTGCCGCATAACGCAGAGTTAACCGGCGTGCCGTTTTTGCGCGTCCGGTTGAACGACGTGTTAGAGCGCAACTACTTCTGATTTGCATGGCTGAGCACATACAGGTTGTTTTTCTCCGCGTATTTTGTTGCCAGCCTGATAAGGCATTGATGCTCAGGCCCGAGAAGAACATCGTCTGTGCCCTCGATAAGTTTCATACCATACTTTTCTCGATATTCGAACTTCTTTGATTCCTCTACACCAGGAATGAGCCAAGTGTACCCACGGACACCGAGCAAGGCGAATTCTCTTCTCTCTACTGCCACCTTCGCATCTGTTATTGGATCTGCGCTTTCAACCCATCGGAGCTGTTCGACATCTAGCTCCGGTCCGGCGACATAAACAGGTAATACGCTGAGCACGCAGAATAGAACCGCAATGAGTGTCGATGGATTCATGTGTTGCGCTCTAACAACGATTGGACGGATCCGCATAAGCTGCGGATATTCGACTTCCTAATCCGTATAACACGCCATCGATTCTCTTGAAAAATACGCGATAATCCCTGCGACCTCCGTCAGTTACTGACAAGGCCGTAGCGAACGTCACTTTATAAGGGGTGGGTGGGATGATCCCAACTGCGCGCGTCCAACGATATAAATGCTCCCTCCAAGCTTGCTCGATATCTCTTTAGGGATGGGGGCTGGTTGATCTTCCACTGCGCGCGTCCAACGAGGGGAGTCCGCGACCGCGCGTTGCGCGAGCACAGAAGATTATCAGCCTCCATCCCCTCTTGTGTTCCGCGAGCAAGGGGATCGTCCCAGCTACCCCATCCCCCCTTTTTCAGCATCTTGTCAGATCGAATACTGAAAGATCGGTTTGGCCCCGATCGCCTGAGCCAGGACTCCACGGTGCTTGAGTTCCTCAAGAATTCGGCGAGTGGCCGCATCAAAATCTGCCGGGCCTGACAGCACGATATCCGTATTGGGTGGGACTTCTTCGGGCGCCT
>JBKJZK010000433.1:0-4794 GCA_046715215.1 Nitrospiraceae bacterium | reverse complement strand
CCCAGCTTGGCGACAGCGGCAGAAGTCTTGGCCATCTGCATCAGGGAGAGAATCCCCTCTTGCATCCGGGCTCCTCCGGATGTCGTGACCAAAATGACCGGCAACCTGGCCTCCATTGCGCGATCGATCGCCCGGCAGATCTTTTCCCCGACGAACGATCCCATGCTGCCGCCCATAAAACTGAAGTCGAACACGCAGAGCACCACACGACGGCCGTTCATCATCCCTTCGCCGATCATCATGGCATCTTTGCGGCCGGTCTTCTCCTGGTACGCCTTCAGACGATCCTTGTACGATTTCGTGTCCTGAAAGTTCAGCGGGTCCTGGGGGCCGAGCTCCGCATCCCACTCTTTGAACGTCCCGAGGTCGACCAAGAGGGCAATGCGCTCCATGACAGAAATCGGGAAATGGTAGTCGCACTTCGGGCAGACTTTATTATTACGCTCGACTTCTTTGCGATAGACGATTTCTCGGCAGTGGTTACACTTGAGCCACATCCCTTCGGAAATCTTGGATCGCTTTGGAATTTCAGGCTCGGTCGTTTTCTGTTTTTTAAACCAGGCCATTGTGCGCTCCTCTTAGTCCGACACAGGACCGCCTCGCGCGCCTCGCTAGCAGAATGCTGAAAAAGTCCGTCAGCAGGCTCTCGACACCCGTGAAGCGTATCTCGTTGGGGACAAGAGCGTATGGGTCATGGCTTATAGCCGGTGGCAAAGACGCTCACTCCCCATTCCGGACCATACGCTATTGGCTATACGCCACATGCTCTTTTCTCCGGACGAACGGCGGATGAAGAGGACGGCAGAATACCATAGCCGCCGTCATGACGCACGTAGATTTCCCGTCGATGAAGGTAACGGTGCGGCATCAGAAGAGCCAGCCCGCATTATTCACGAAGACTTCTGCTGCAACCGCCGATACGTCGCCGCGACAAGCCTGACGGCGGGCGGGCTCGCCGCTCAGTCGGTCAACATACTGTTTCAAGTATGCCTCCCTCCCGCGCGGCTCCGCGCGCCCGTCTCGCATGGCGTCTCGGCGGTTTCGCCACGAACTCTCGTAAATAATGCGGGCTAGCCGCCGAAGGCGATGTGGAACATCATAGTGAGTCCTACGGCAACGCTCCCAAGACTCGCCAGCCCCTGGACCGTGAGAAAGACGGGACGCCCGAGGTTCAGCGACCACAACACCGGAAGGCTCACGACCATCCCGACCAGCATCATCCCCATGATCGAGCCAAGCCCAAACACCGCGATATACGTCAGCCCCTCAGACACCGATCGCGCAGACGACAGCACGATTAACAATAGGGCCGCCGACCCGGCCAGACCATGGGCCATGCCGATACAGAACGGTCGAACCGAATCACGCCACCAATGGACATGTCCATGATCCTCGACCAGCGCATGACTATGCAGGTGCACGTGCCGTTCACCGTCATGGTCATGCGTATGCACATGCCAGCGTTCTCGGACCAATCGCACCCCGAGTATCCCGCCGAGGAGCACGAGCATAGTGCCGACGCCGAACTCGGCCGCCAGCGCGAATGGTTCAGGAATCGGTACGCGGAGCACCAACACCACCGCCCCGACCAGGAACAACACCACCGTATGTCCAAGTCCCCAGCTGAATCCGATCATGCCGGAGGCGCGGAGCGAGGGACGTTGCGCGAGCACCGTAGATACGGCAGCCAAATGGTCCGTGTCCAAGGCGTGGCGAAGCCCCAGCACGAACCCAAGTCCTAAAATGGTCAGGAATTCAGTATCCAGCATACGGCATCAACAGGAATTGGCCCTGGCAGATTGCTGAAAAATCTCGCCGGCGGCGTTCTCGCATCGCTCAGAGGCTCACCGTACCGAAGCGTACGCCTCGCCTCTTCACTCGCTGCGGCCTTGCTGGACGAGATTTTTGAGCATCCTGCGGGCTATTCAGGCGCTATCGCCATTCGTGAACTCACAGCGGAACATTGTGTAAATTCGAGTTTTCCTGCAACCTGCTGGGGCACAGGTGTCGGCGACACGATGGGACGTCAGCCGCCTCGAGCGTGCATTTCGAGATGTGGGTTTTCGCGAAGTTTCTCAATACCGATGAACCCCCCGACACGCAATCCGTCCCGTTCAAGCGCCTTGCGCTCTTCTGCGCCCCGGTCGCGGCGGCCTCCCCAGCCGGCACGGATCAATGCCCGCATCTCATCCGTGGAGGCGCCGGCACGGAGGGGCTTGCGCAGATCCGTTCCCATCGTCGCGTACAGACAGCGGTACCACAAGCCGTCGGCGGTCACTCGGCTGCGATCACAGGTCGCACAGAACGGCGTGGTCGTGGAAGGTATAATCCCAAAGGTGGTCCCATCCGGCAGCAGAAATCGCTGAGCCGGCGCAGCCCCCCGCTCAGGCAGCGGCTCAATCGTCCCATAGTGCTCACTCAGCAGAGTGAGCATCGCGGCTCGGGAGAACACTTTCTGTTGAGACCACTCGTTCGCACCACCGACGTCCATATACTCGATAAACCGAACTTCCGCCTGCACCTGCTTGCCGAACTCGATCAGCGCGATCAACTCATCGTCATTGAACCCCCGAATCGCCACGGTATCGAGTTTTAAGCCCGTGAACCCCGCCCGAGCCACCGACTCAATCCCTTCCAACACGCGCGCATACTCATCATGGCGGGTCAGTTGACGAAATCGTTCCGGTCTTAGCGTATCGAGGCTGACCGTGACACGGTGAAGCCCTGCCTCATACAGTGCCTCAGCCTGGTCCGCCAGTAGAATGCCGTTCGTCGTGAGCGCGATATCCGTCACCCGCCGGTTTTGGCGCAACAGGCGAATCAGCCGAGGCAAGCCGCGTCGAAGTAACGGCTCTCCACCGGTCAGCCGCACGCGATCTACGCCGAGGTCGGTGAAATAGCCGGTCAGGCCTGCCATTTCCTCATGGGTCAGCACATCCTCGCGCGGCAGCCAAACATAGTCCTGTTCCGGCATACAGTACGCGCAACGGAGATTGCATCGATCCGTCACGGACAAACGCAGACTCTTGAGTGGACGACCGTAACTATCGACAACGGCAGCATTCACCATATCTTTTAGCGATTCGTTCATGACCTGTGATTTGCCCTATATCCCTATGTTGAATGTTCAATGATCAATGTCGAATGGCTGAGGGATAGTGAGTCGCTCGTAAATTAAACATTCAAAATTCATCATTCAACATTCACCATTTGAGACCTTCGTTTCACGACTCACGTCTCACGTCCCTACGGATGTTCCTCTATCCAGACTTCGCCTTCTGGTGTGTGTTCGAGTTTCCAGATCGGCGTGATTTGTTTCAATTCATCGATCGCCCACTGGCAGGCACGGAACGCTTCCGCTCGGTGCTCAGCCCCCACGACAATCAGGACAATGTTTTCGCCGATGCCTATTTCGCCATACCGATGGAGGATCGCGACCTCAATGATGTCAAAATCCTTCAACGCCCGCTCGCGGATCTCACGGAGCTTCTTCTGCGCCATCCCCTCGTAATGTTCGAAGGTGATGCTGTCGACATTCCGCCCCTTGGACCGGTCGCGCGCTGTCCCGAGAAAAATCGAAATGCCGCCGATGCGCTTCGATCGACCCCGCACCCGATTGATCTCCGCATCGACGGAAAAATCTTCCCGTTGCACACGAACAAACTGGGTATCGTCACCAGCCTGATCCACTGGGCATCCCCCTGCGAACGGCGGCAGCAAGGCGACTTCGTCGCCATCGTTAATTGCTGTTTCCTCGTGGGCAATCTCCTGATTAACCGACACCAGGATTTTCTTCTTATGGATCAACTCCCCAATCATCGGGTATCCGGCATCGAAAAGCTCAACCAAATCTTTCACTTGTCGTCCATTCGCCAATGCCAGGTCGATCGAATCTTGATTCCCTGCCAGTGACTTCGTCATGCCGAATAGTCGAATCGTCACCATGAGTACAACAAAGTGGAATTAGGAATGTGAAATGAGGAATTCTGACAGCATTCCTCATTTCTCATTCCACATTCCTCATTTCCTTATATAGGTTCCAGACTTTCCACCAGACTTCGCGAGCAAACAGATGTCACTGCAACTCATTCCGCGATCGACGGCCTTGCACATATCGTAGATCGTGAGCGCCGCGACAGAGGCCGCCGTCATCGCTTCCATCTCCACCCCGGTCGGCCCAGTCGTCTTAGCCGTCGCCAGTATGGTTATTGAACAGCGGCCTTCCCGGTCAGGCTGAGGCTCTTCTTTGAATGAAATATCGACGCTGGTGAGGAGTATCGGATGGCACATGGGAATGAGGTCCGGGGTCCTCTTCGCCCCCATTACACCGGCGACCTGCGCGACGGACAAGACATCGCCCTTGGCAATCTTCCCGTTCTGAATTTTTTCAAGGGTTTCCGGCTGGAGAAAGACTTTGCCCTGCGCCGTCGCCACACGCTCGGTCGAGTCCTTGGCACTGACATCGACCATGCGCGCCCGCCCCGACTCGTTGAAGTGCGTGAATTCTGCCATATTGTGAGCTGAATCAGCCGGTTGTAGAAAAACGCGAGGTGATTATAGGAGCCGGTGGAAAGGGCAGTCAAGGGAGGGGCAGGCGCGGGCAGAATGGGAGGCCCCCTTCGCGCGCAGAGGCCCCACTTCGGAAAGTGGTCCCTCGATGCGCGCGGTTAGGCACCTTCCCATCCCACCCGCTGAGAGACGGAGTATGAGAAAGGTAAGATACCCGGAAAGGGAATGAAGAGGCCTGTTGGTCTCCTGTGCTCGCGCCACGCGCGGCCTGAGAAGGCCCTCGTT
>JBKJZK010000432.1:0-4151 GCA_046715215.1 Nitrospiraceae bacterium | reverse complement strand
CACTGCATGGGCTTCTTTGGATTTCCCGGCGAAACGAAGGAAGAAGCCTGGTCGTCGGTGCAGTTTCTGGAACAGAACAAAGAACACGTGCATTCGCTCGGCTTCGGTACCTTCGATTTGAGTAAACATAATCCTGTGGCCAAGGACCCGGAGCGCTGGGGACTGACGGTCTATAAGAATCCCGAATGGGATCTGGCGCTCGACTATTATTATACGGCGAAGAACGGGATGAATATCGAAGAGGCGGAGCGGGTATTCGAGGAGTTCGAGCGGAACCACAATCCTGGCTGGGACCTGCGTCTGTTCATCCGCGAATACGTGTTCCTCTACATCGCGCGGTTCGGAATGCAGAAGCTGACGGATTTGCAATTCAATCCCGATCGTATCGGGGGTTCCGTGCCGTCGCTCGGACAGAAGGTCTGTTCATGAGTGAGCTGATTCAGATCAATGCACTGGCTCCTCTGGAGGGGGTACGGAAGACCAGCAAGGTCATGCTGCTCTTTCCGCCTGAATGGGTGCCGACTGCTCCCTATCTGGCGCTGCCCTCTTTGACTGCCGTCCTCCGCGAAGCGGGACACCAAGTCGTGCAGCGCGATATCAACATCGAGATGTACGATCACTTCTTCAGCATGGAGTTCTTGATCTGGATCAAGGCCCGCCAGACCATGCAGCTGAGGGCTTTGGCGGCGAAGGAACTGCGGGGGGAACTGACGGACAAAGAGATGGGCCAGCAGGCGGCGCTGGAGCAGGCGGCGGAAGTGGACCTGTTCGATCTGGCAGAACGGGCGGAAGAGTCGAAGATCGTGGTTCGTGGCCCACAATTCTATGAGGCGGAGAAGCTCGAAACAGCGTTGAACACCTTCCGCGAGGTGATGGCCTACATTTCCACCGCCTACTATCCTGCGTCGCTCGTGTTCTATCCAATGGAAAGCAACCTGGGCTATCGCCCCGGCGTATCCAAGGAAGTGTTCGCCTGTTTGGACGATGAGCAGGTGAACGTCTATCGGGATATCTGCAATCAGGTGGTCATGCCGGCGGTGGCGAAAGAGAAGCCGGATGTCGTCGGGCTTTCGATCGGGACGCAGATGCAGCTGCTTGCGGGACTCACGTTTTGCAAGATGATCAAGGAGACGTTCCCGCATATCCATGTGGTGGTGGGTGGCAATGTCATTACGCGGTTGCAGGAAGAGCTGCCGAAACAGGAGCGATTTTTCGCCGAGATCTTCGACTCGGCCATCCTCTATGAAGGGGAGCATGCGCTGCTTTGGCTCATCGAGGCGTTGAATGGTGAGCGGGCTATCACCTCCGTGCCCAACTTGATGTATAGCGATGCCTTAGGCGTGCATGAGAATCCAGAAGTCTATACGGAGAAAACGACATCGCTGCCCTTGCCGGATTTCGATGGGTTGCCGCTGGATCGCTACTTCGTGCCGGAGCTGATCATCCCCTACCTCGCGACGCGTGGCTGCTATTGGGGACGCTGCACGTTTTGTGACCATGGCCAGGGTTACTTCGACCAGTATCGTGGTGTGCCGGCCCATCAAGTAGTCGAACAGATCAAATCGCTGCGGGACAAGTACCACTGCAAGCACTTCCTCTTCTCCGATGAATCCTATCCGCCGGCTCTGTTCAAGAAGGTGTCGCAGCTGTTGGTTGATCAACACGTCGGGATCAAGTGGACGACATTGATCCGGTTTGAAGAAACCCTGCAAGACCAGGAGATTTGGGATCTGGCGGCGAAGGCCGGCTGCTGCACCCTCTATTATGGGATGGAGTCGGCGAACGAGCGGGTACTGAACCTCATGGATAAGCACGCCAAGAAAAGTGTGATTCAGAACAACCTGCACCTGGCGGCGAAGGCGGGGATCTGGAACCACGTGATGGCGTTCTATGGCTTCCCCGGCGAGACGCGCGATGAAGCGCTGGAGACCCGCCGGTTCGTCATCGACAACCAGCCGGTGATTCACTCGGTGGAGCTCTTCTACTTTGTGGCCTATCGCCATACGCCGATGGTGCGCAATCCGGACAAGTTCGGCATTACGATCCACAAGCAAGCGGACTACGATCTACCCCTGGACTATTACTACACGCTGAATGATCCGAGTACCCTTTCGTGTCTGGAGGCGATGCAGCTCTGCGAAGAATTCTACAAAAACGATTTTCATCCCTGGGCCGTGCGCGTGAACGCGCGGGAACATGTCTTTCTCTATATCTCGATGTTCGGGACGAACAAGTTGCCGCAGATCTATGCGCAGCAGACGCAGGCCGTCGGATCGCCGCAGGGTGTGTCAGGGCTGGTCACCTGGCCGGTCTCGATGAGCGAAGGCGAAGACGGTAAGGAAGGGATGAGTCGCGTGGTCAGCCACGGAGTGGGGTAACCGGATGATGAAAAAGAGAGTAGTGGAACGGCTAGGCCTGTCCCCTTGCTCGCGCAGCGCGCGGCCTGAGAAGGCCCTCGCTGGACGCGCGCAGTCGGGACAAACCTAGCCATTCCACTTTGAGTGAGGGTGCTGGAGCTCTGAATCATCTGAGGGAAGTTTTCTCGGAGGCCGCGAGCATGGCAGAGAGAAGTGTGTATGCGGCTTCGATGAGTTTAGTCATCTCCTCGGCCTTCTTGTAGGCCTGCATGTATTTTTTGGGGTTGTTGGTCAGATTCGAGTAGCGGGCCGGGTTCCAGGTGTGTAGAAGTGCTCGTCTTGCCCGAGCGAGGGTTTCGTGAGTGACGGGGAGGGTAAGTCCCAGTACCTCCAGTGCGTGGGTTAGATCCTCTTGATTCACCGTTGTCATGGGCCGAGTCTGACAAAGCGGAAGTAAGCCTGTCAAACCATCTATTAGGATGGTGAAAAATGCCGCCAGCTTTGTTCTCGAGTTGTTCTCACACGGGTGAAGCATATCTTGCAGGACGATTGATCCATTGCACCATTGACTGAAGGATTGACGATTTGTGCATTGAATCATTGTTTCATTGGAAGGCTCCGCTAATCGTCAATGACCCGATGAACACATCGTCAATTTCTCAGACAATGAATCAATTCATGCACCGGCTGACGTTTCACGATGACGGTTGGCGGACTTATTGGGCATCCCGGTAGGGAGGTATCTTGACAGACAGCCACACGCTCAAGTTTTATCAAGCCGATGTGTTCACCGGGCAGGCGTTCGGTGGCAACCCGGTCGCGGTGTTCCCCGACGCGCAAGGTCTCACCGACGATCAACTGCAACAGATTGCCCGGGAGATGAACCTTTCCGAGACGGTGTTCGTGTTGCCTCCGACAGACGTGGCGGCGGTCGTTCGCCTCAGGATTTTTACTCCGATCCAGGAGATTCCGTTTGCCGGACATCCGGTGCTGGGGACATTTTACGTGTTGGCCAAGCTCGGGTTGATTGCCGTCACCGATGGCGTCACCCGCGTGATGCAGGAATGCAACATCGGCCTCTTTCCCGTCGAACTCCATGCACGAGGGGGACAGATCACACGTGTGGTGATGACACAGCCGAAACCGCTCTTCCTCGGTCCGGTGGATGAGCCGGATGATCTGTTCTATATTGCGGAGGCCCTGGGGCTGTCGAAGAGTCAGATTGTCGACACCAAGAAACCGGTGATGGTGGTGTCGACCGGGCTGCCGGTGGTGATTGTGCCGATACGAACCCTCACGGCGGTGCGGTCGATCGTGCCGGACGCTGCCGCGATTGTCGAGGTGTGCGAGCGGGTCGGCACCAACGGCATTTTGGTCTTCACGACCATGACGGTGGAAGACCATGCGACGGTGCATACGAGAATGTTTGCGCCCGCGATCGGAATCCTCGAAGATCCCGCCACGGGGAGCGCCAGCGGGGCCATGGGCGCCTATCTCGTCCACAATGGGCTGGTGGAAGTGGGGCCCATGACGGAACTCATTGTCGAGCAGGGCTATGAAATCGAGCGTCCGTCGCGCATTCTGGTCCAGGTGGAATCGGATGACGATGCGATACAATCGGTCAAGGTAGGAGGGCAGGTCGTGATGGTGGTTGAGGGGACTTTGACGTTTTAACAATGGTGAATGTTGAATGGTGAATGTTAAATGGTGAATGTTACTGATCAGTTCACTAAATAGTGCGTAGTATGCTATCATGCTGGCATGCCCAGACGAATGGATGCCAGGACATTGGAG
>JBKJZK010000431.1:0-5425 GCA_046715215.1 Nitrospiraceae bacterium | reverse complement strand
AGGACCGCGAACCCGCTCAGATCCGGCAACCCCAGATCCAAGATCACTGCCCCAAACGGGCTCTGTTCGGCTTCGTGCAGTGCCTCCTTTCCCGTCATCACACTGCGCACCGTATACCCCGCATGTCGAAGGAGATCTTCGAGAGCCCGACAGATATCTGGCTCATCGTCCACAATGAGTATGGAAGAAAGATGTGAAGGAAATTGTTCGGCGTTCATCATCTCACTGAAACAGGTTAAATCTGGAACCATTGTGATGAGTAGCCCTTTGGAAAGCAACGCCTGGCAGCTCTCGTCAAATCATTTTGTTTTGAACCGGCTCTAGGACATGCCAATTTCTTTGGGAAATCGACCAACCTCCTTGGCATTCTACGAGGGGATTTTGAAACGGGTGAGTCTGGTGTTTTCTGAGGGGGCTCTTCGAGAGGCTCACTGGTCGTAAAGCACTCCGGCTTAACTGGACAAGCGGCTCAATCGCTTAGCCGATGCCTATGCCGTGCTTTGGGAGGAACACTATGACCAAAGGTGAAGCGATGGACCGCACTGCTACCCAATTTATGGCAGCGAAGGCATTGAACGAGGCGACCCCTCTGGATGAGGCGGAACTGGATCGGCTCGCGCTCATGCCCCCGATTGAATACGGGCAAGTCCGAAAGCAAGTTGCGGATCAACTGGGAACCGCTGTGGCGTATCTCGACGCGACGGTGACAGCCAGGAAAAAGGAACTAACTCCCACGGCGAACGTGGGCAGCGGCAGACCGCTTGAGATGTGGCGGCGATTGGGTAGCGTTTCGCCAAGCTGCCGCACGAGTATGGGGCGCAGTAGAAGGGAGGATGCTTCGTGCAGAACCCTGAAAAAGAATCAATCGGAATCAAACAACGTGGAGGACGACGACCGGGCGCGGGACGGCCGCTCGGGGTACCGAATAAGCTCACCAGACCGCTCCGAGAGTTGGCAGCCTTACAGAGTGAGGATTGTATTGCCACCCTCGTTCATTTGCGAGATCACGCGGATGCGGAACAGGTGCGACTGGCCGCTGCCACCGCGCTCCTAGATCGAGGCCATGGCCGACCCCGTCAGGAAATTGATGTTAGCACTGGCAACAACTTGACCGTTATTGTGCAGAGATTTCCCCCCGACGCGCCCCGTGTGGTGAATCACCACACCTCTTCCGATCTTTCAATCAATGGACGAGAGACAGATGACCACGCCAGCTAGTCCCCGCGATCCCTGGGCCGTCTTAGCACAGGCTGTAGACCAAGCCGCGCCGGAGCAATGCCCCCGTCTCATCGGAGAGCTGGAGCGGCTTAAGGCCTCGTTATGGATGAAGATGGCGGGGCCATAGAGGCCGAACTCGTTTGTGACGCTGTTGGGCGAGAAGGGGTTGCCCGCGCCATAGGGATTGGCGGTCGAGTTCGGATCGAATGGGTTGGCGGAGAGATTACCGAGATATTCGGCATGAACCGTGAGAGGGACGAGAAGGAGGAGACTGGCGAGCAGAAGTGTCATGCGGCTCCGCCTGATGGCCCCTTCAGCCTAGCCCTGGGTTGGGCCGGGCGTCAAGTACGGCTCGCTACGGTGATCGTGCAACGCCATCCTGAGCAACCGAAGGCGATCACGCAATACGACGCGGGCGAATCAGACCGACGACCTCGGCTAACACAGGGCGAGGGATCTCATCGTCGTCCGCCCTCCATACAAAAATAAAGGCCCGGCACCTTTCGGAGTCGAGCCTTCTGCTTCAGACTTCGGATGCTTGTACTGCTCGCGCGCCATGTTTCCATCGTGCGTTTACAGTTTTCCATCACGACTTCTAAAGCAGCCTCACTCTACCGTGCCCCCGACACCGTGCATACGTGGGAAAGCCCTAGTCGATGATCCCTCGACAACTTCCCCTCTCGAGAGCTCATGAGGCTCCGTCGTCGGCTTTTTCACCTGGCCATTCCGCCAGTACCAGTCCTTTCTCCGTTCAGCTACAAGAGCACATGATGCGCGTGTCGTGGTCTGCGCGAGACCCAGGGAAGGGATCGAAGTCTGATGGCGACTATCCTGCTCGTTGATGACGAAGATCAGGCGAGGATGCTCTTTCAAGTCGCTCTCGCAGGGGCGGGGTACCGTGTCCTGACCGCCGAAAGTGGGCCACACGGCCTGCGTCTCTTGCAGCATCAGGAGGTGGATCTAATCCTCGTGGATATCCTCATGCCAGAGATGGACGGCTTAGAACTCATCCAACTCCTTCATAAGACCCGACCCGCCTGCAAGATCATTGCGATGTCAGGCGGCTCAGGGGAGTGGAACTATCTCGATTCGGCGAAGCATATGGGGGCGAACGACACGCTCAAAAAGCCGTTCAGTCTCCAAGAGTTGCTGGAGGCGGTTTCAGCTCAACTGAAATGAGAACACTCCATGTTGTTCAGGTAAACATTCCACCAGGTTACGAGACGCGCAAACCAGTTGCTAACGACTCTGACCCGACAACGGCGGCTCAACCGGTCCCGCCCATTCGCCGTCTAAGGCAGTCAGTGCCACATCATCTGACGTGGCGAGGTAGGGCCCATCTCCGTCGTCATCGATGAAGTGTAGAACTTTCACGGTGTGTCCATCGCACTCACCGCGATACCAATACCAGCCCGTCTTAGTCGGCTTCTTCGTCGTCCAGATCAGATTACTCATCGCGGTGGTTCCAGCGGTCCGGCCCATTGGCCCTGAATTTGAGCGACTGCTCCACTGCACGCGGCATTCGTCCCAATGACCGTGAGCGTACCGCCTAGAAACTCAACCTCAACGATAATTCCCTTTAGGCCGACTGAAGGCCGATACCAGTACAGCCCAGCCACCGTCGGATTGTCGGTCGTCCAGTGCAGCATCAGCCGCGTCACTTTCCCCTCGGCAGCAACCCCTTCTTTTCTAGTTCCGCTAAATGCGCTTCTGCCAGCTCAAAGAGCAGGTGCTTCAGGGTCTTTCTTTCCACAGCAGCGGCCACCTTCATGCGGTGCATCAAATCTCGGGGCACCTCTTTGACAATCCATGTGCCAGTTGGGGACGCCGCATCTTTTTTGGGTGGCATGTGGCGCAGGGTAGCAGCCCTTTCCTTGGGATGCAATATATCTTGACATGTTTATATATCTTACGATACTATAGACTCTAAGGAAATAGAGGTTATATTACAACAACCAAACTGCTGATCACATTACCGACGCCACTCAAGGCAAAACTCGAAACCGCAAAGGCGCAGGGCTATACGGCCTCGGGCCTGATTCGGCATTTGTTGGAGCAGCATTTCAAGGGCAAGCAGGCGGCATAACCACCGCCAAGGAGGACCGCACCATGGAGGAGGACGCCATCCCCGGATGGGCCACCGGGCCGGAGGAGTCACACCCAGGCCGGGGGGGGGCCAAGTCGTCGGGGGTCACGGGCACGCGAACGCTGAGCATTGACGGGTTTCACACAGCTCCGGTGATGGAGCGGAAAGAACGGTGAACGTATGGCGCGATCAACTAGGGGCCTCTATAAACGGGGCGAGAAGTGGTGGATGACGTATCGGGATGCCATTGGGACGCAACGCTTCGAGTCCTGCAAGACGGCGAACAAGAAGGAGGCGGAACAACGGTTGATAGATCGGCGTAAGGAAGCGATGGAAGGCCTTGCGCCGGCGGCTCCCATCAAGCCCCTCACCTTAGAGGACCTTCAAGCACGGTATCTCGCCTTTGTCGGCCACCAACGGGGCGTAGCGACCAAGCAGTATCACTTCGCCCACTTCAAGCGGGTGTGGAGGAATCCGCCGATCCATGCCTTGACGGTCGAAGTGTTGGACCAGTACCGCGCCTCACGCTTGGGGGAGAAGGTTGGTCCCGCCACGATCAACCGGGAGATGGCAACGTTGAAGCATGCCTTGAGTAAGGCAGTTGAATGGAAGCTCTTACGCAAGACCGCACGGGAAGAATTGACCGCCATTTAAGAAGTATCAAGAGCCGGATGGCCGCTTGCGGTATCTGTCAGGGCAGACTGAAGCAGACCGATTTCTCCAAGCCTGTGACGGAGCGCTCCGGCCTATTGTCCTCACGGCGCTCCATACTGGTATGCGAAAAGGGGAACTCCTGGGCCTCACCTGGGACTTAGTAGATATGACGCATGGGTTTATCCGCTTGAAGCAAACGAAGAACGGGAAGGCACGGGCGCTGCCCTTCAATGAAACGCTATGGAGCCTGTTCAGCGGGCTTCGAACCAGGCCAGACGTACCGTGGACCTTCCACGATGCAGAGGGACAGCGCCACAACGACATCCGACACCCCTTTGAGGAGGCCTGTGAGGCTGCAGGCTTGACCGACTTCCACTTCCACGACCTGCGCCATACCTTCGCCTCCTGGCTGATGATGCGTGGCGTCCCCTTAGCCACGGTGAGCAACCTCCTGGGGCATACGTCGCCGACGATGACGCTCCGTTATGCCCACCTTTCGCCCAAACACCTGACCTCAGCGGTTCGGGTGTTGGACCCTAGTTCGGACGGCTCACTTGACAGTTACTTGACAATTAAGCCCAAACAGACACCCGAAGGGGTGTTGGTGGGTGCTCGAAAAGATCAGGTAGAAACGAGTGAACGCCTTGATAGGAGCGGGAAAAGTGAGTTGGTGCCGAAGGCGGGATTTGAACCCGCACACCCGTGAGGGCGCTAGACCCTGAATCTAGTGCGTCTGCCAGTTTCGCCACTTCGGCACATCGAGGTGGAGGGCGGATTATCCTGAATTAGTGAGGTCCCCGTCAAGCAAGCGGCTTGCATTATCTGGCCCGGCTTATTCATGAAGGCCGTCGCGACGCGCGCGACTTGGGAGAAGCGAGACGGGTCGGAACTGTCATCTTCGCGAGTCGCGCTTGTCGCACACGTCCTGCTTGTCTCGCTGCCAATTCACGAACGACGCTTCACACGCAAGAGCCGAGGATCGGACGATGTAGCAGGTATTCATTGATAGTCCGGGCTAGGCTGCGCTTCGTGTGAGGCCCATAGTCCGGCCGCCGCAATGTCATGCCGATTGCCACTGATCACGATCCGTTCGTGGACGAGCCCGGCGGCGCCGAGCAACGGGGCGGCCGCGATCCACGGCGCCTCATCGGCGATCAAGACATCAAACCGGACGCGACTGAACAGGGGATCGCTCAGTACTCGCGATGCCGTGGTCACCACGAGTCGCCGATTCTGAATGAAGGCCTGGCGGTTTGTGTCTTCTTCGGCTGCGAGCAATTCCCGGATCTTTTTCGTCCCACCCAGACGGACGATATCTTCTTTGAGTTCGTCAAACTCCGGCCGCATGTCTTTCGGCACAGCGGCTTCCGGTACGAGTTCATTGATGCGCGTCTTGGCGACATCGAGTTCCCCCCTCAGCTCGGCGCACTGACTCTCATACAGTTCGAGGTATTGATGCAGCGATTC
>JBKJZK010000430.1:0-5182 GCA_046715215.1 Nitrospiraceae bacterium | reverse complement strand
CTTCTGGCGCAGGGCCATGACCAAGCCCGCGAGCGGCTCAAGGGTCAGCCGGTATGTCCCAAACTCCACGTGCCCCGCTTCGTGAGCGGCCATCACCAGATACAAACGTATATTCTCCTCGGCAGTGGGATAACGACGGAGGAGCGCCGGCAGCGAGATGATGCGCCCGTCCTGGCTCACAGTGGCCCGCGCAGACGTCTCCTGACTCAGCGAGTCAGGAAGCGCCTGAATCGTCAGATCCGTTCCACAGAGCCCTTGCACGAAGAACTTCACGGTACGGGCCACTTGCCGAAGCGGAACACCGCTTAAGGCCGCTTCCACCGACTTCAGCGCCTTCTGCGACTCCAGGGCGAAATAGGCTCTGGCTCCTTCGACACTGTACGCCAGGACTTCCATCCCCGCGGTGAACCAGGCCTCGAAACGAGCCGTGGCCTCGGCAGACTCGCCGATCACGCTCACCAATTCAGGCGCCCGCCGCAGATAGGCCAGGGCCGTGTCCGCGTCACGCTCTGCCACCAGGGCCCCATACTGCAATATTTTTAGTCGCCATCCCTCATTCGGCACGGCACGCAACAGACGTGGCGATGCCGATAACCAGGCAATGCCCGACCCGGGATCACGTTCAGCCAGCAACGACCCGACCGTGACGACCTTGGTCCGCACCGACGGGTCTTCGAGATCGCCGAGGATGAGCGGGCTGGTGCGGAGGAATTCGATGGTCCCGAAATAGTCCGTCTTGCCGAAACTATTCCGGGAAATGAGCTTTAACCCGAATGTCGCCCAGGCCCTGGCGTCCTGGATCGGCAACACACGGGCGACCGCCGGAATTTGGCGGATGTACTCCAGCGCGACGACAAAATCGACCTGCGTCAGTTCGACCCCGATCTCTAACCAGGCCCCCAGCTGATCCGGCGAGATGACCGTCACCACTTCCGGCGACACACGGAGAAATTCCAGCGCAACATTCGCATCCCGCTCGGCCAGCTCCAACGTGGTGTTCAGCACCAACGACCGGATCGATGCCGGCCCGATCAGACCCAAAACCAGAGGGCTCTCCTTGAAGTACTTCAGCCCCATCGCACCGGACGATTCGGCTAACGCAATCCCCAGATCCAGCCAAGCCACGGCATCGCTGAGTCGATCCCGCCGTTGCAAATCAGAGAACGATTCGATCGCGGCACGAGCGACCTTCGGCGAGACTTCAGTCAACTCATCGAGCAATAGCACAACGCCTTCTACCTGATTCGGTTTCGCGGCCGAGTCGGCGAGGCGAGAAACCAGATGCTGGGCTGTGGCTGGCCCCAATTCCTCCGCTAACTTGGCGATTAATTGGTTATGGGTATCTGACATCGCAATTCCAGGTCCAATTCTTCAGAATTTACAGGAGGTGTTAGCAGCAGAAGCGCGCATGAATGATGCGGGTTAGATTGTAAAGGACGCCCTAGCGCTTGTAAACTACGGCCATACGGTGCGGGCATGGGGCGAGAAGCACGAGCCTAGAGAGTAGAAATTCTCGTCTTTCCTATCGCCATTAGCAGGCTGCGGGAAAACGATGTGGGCGGACCAGAACTTCACTGGTTCGCATGTCTGGGGAAACAGGAGAACATCGGGCAGGGTGCTCAAAAAGGCCGTCCAGCAAGGCCGCAGGCGAAGCAAGAACCGGAGGCGTACCCTCTGGGGTACGTTGAGGATTCTTGCGAGCTGAGAACGCCGCTGGCGGACTTTTTCAGCATCCTGCTAGCCCTATCGAAAGGATTTAGGAATGGCTGAACCCAAGCAAGAAAGTCTCGATAAAATGTGGAAATATGTGAAGGGCTTCGCGGAAAAGAGCGGGACCGCGATGCATCCCATTCCCGCAGTCACCGAAGCCGTGGTCAAAGGCCTGGCGATGCACATGGACGAGCTGGGCAAACCCCTCTGCCCCTGTAACTTCTACAAGGATAAACAAGCAGAAGCCAAACTCCGCCGCTGGATGTGCGCTTGCGACGAAATGCAGATCTATAAATACTGCCACTGCCTGCTATTTGTGCGGGAAGACGGCCTGCCGATCACAGAATATCTCCCGGAAGGCCACGAAGGCCGGGAGATCTACGGCATCGTCACCGACCCAACCCCCGACAAGGGCCGGGCGCTCAAGCACAAAGCCGCTCCCGCATCGACACCCTTGGGCGACACAGAGAAATCGTCATAACAACCATGCCATTGCGCGACCGATTCCTGTGCGCGGCAGTCATCATATTCCTAATGGGAACCCTGTGGTCCACCCATGCGCAAGCCACAGAACCTGGCAATGCGTCTCCTGCCAAGACGCCACAACCTCCAATCTTGAGCGAAAAAGACTTATTCGCCTACAAACAAAAGGGACGAGGCACTCTAGCCAGACAAGCGTTTCTTGTCTCCCCCTCCGGGAAGGCCGTGACCCAGCCCGGCGCTCCCGTCCACCTCATACCCATCACGCCCTACACCCGTTATTGGTTCGACCACAACATCAGAACCTCATCCTGTTCAGTAACAAGCACCCCTGCCTCACCTGAAAGCGCCGCAGCAACTCCACGCACTCCAACCGACTGCCCACATGAGGCGCTGACCAGACTCCAGACAGAAAACCGCCTGACTCCCTATCTCCGCACAACCAGAGCCAACCCCACCGGACATTTCTGGTTCACCAAAATCCCCGCCGGGCGCTACTACCTCGTCAGTCTGATCGAAGAGGGATCGGGAGCCCACCAAGACGAACAGCTAGCGGGCCTGGCTTGGCTGATTATCGATCTCGACGCCGGTGAAAAACTCACAAATCTAGTGGTGACCGACTGCAAGGCCGGCCTCTGCTGAACCTGCTTCTAAAAAAACCTCTCTTTGAATCGAAGGCAATGTAGGTCGGATTTCCCGATTGATGTGAATTATCCTGTCGCCTGTTTAAACCTAATTATTCTCGCATTTACCGAAATCGTTTAGGCAAATTCGGAAATCTGATAGAGGGATCATGAATCTTCGTCGGGCTCCTCAGAAAAATCATGAGTGCTGAAGAACATATAATCAAGCTCAAATGCCTCCTGGAGGAGTTAAAAGACAATCGGGAGCATGCCGCGCACCAGTATCAGATTGATGGCCGAAGCCATGAAAAATTGGTCACTCTCGCCTGGGATGCGGTGAAGGACGAGATCGAAGAGATCGGCGAGGACCTCGCCCTGATCCTTCACATGGCTTATGGGGAAGTCTGGCGGTTCAACGGCATTGTCGACTGGGACATGATAAAGGATCCGCTACCGAGCGGCATCACATTAGAGATTCTGATGGACCACGAAGCGCTTCGAGCCAAAATAGCTTTCATTCGTGCGGAGCAAAAGCTGTCTGCTTATTTAGCAGGATAAAATCAGTGCGCTCTGATACTAGACGAGTTCCCTAGCAGGTTTTTTCTGTTATTGACGGCGTTCCAAAAACAATTCTTTTTGAACCCTTCGACAGCGACCATTGATCCTCAACTGAATCCAAGAGAGAGCAATCCAGACTGCGGGCCACATTCTCACCCACCCGCCCGAGCACGCCGAGACGCGCTCTTCATCCAAGCGAGGGCCTTCTGACTCCCTCCATCTCACTTTAGGGGAGTGGCCAAGGGTGCCCTTTACTGCACGCATCGAACGAGCACATTCCTATCGTGCGCGTTCTGCGAGCAAGAAGGGCACCTGGCCGCTCCCCTGCATCCTCACTGCCAGCCACTCACGTCATACCCCTTCTCAATCAAACACCTTACCACCGCATCGGCGTAAGGAGGATCAGGTTCAAGCGGCCTGTAGGCGCCGCCCACTGAACCGATGATGAGGCCAAGGGCACCGCCTGCTGCCGCCCCAATCGTCACACCAGGCAATCCACCGATCATTCCACTCGATGCCCCTACCGCGGCGCCACTAATCAGACCCAGCCCAGCTCCAGCGGCTACGTTACCACTTCGATTACCGGTGCCCGGCTTCAATCCCGCTGCTTCCGCCTTATGTTGGCAGGCTGCCACCTCCAGCTTCGAGGCCTCGCGTCCCTGCAACTGGAGATGGGCATTCGACCGCAACAACGGCTCCGGCCCCGCACAGGCCGCAAAACTCAAGACAGACACAGCCAAAACAATTTGATAGACGGGTCTAGAAATCTTCTTCATCTCCCCCCTCCAGTCACAGGAGGCAAATCTCCTCCTATCGTGGGATGGCTCGGTTGGGCTTCACTGCGCGCATCGAACGAGCACATTCCTATCGTGCGCGTTCTGCGAGCACGAAGACCGACCGAGCTGTCCCACGAACTCTTCATTGCCATCCTGTGACCTCATACCCCTTCTCTTGCAGACATCGATTCACGAAATTCGTGTAGGCCTGATTCGGTTGCGACGAACCGCCGACAGCGTGGAACAATCCGGTCAACAATCCCCACACCGCCCCGGTCGCCGCGCCGATCATGGACCCACGACCTACTGCGCCTGAGATGGCTCCGCCGACCGCCCCTGCTGCCGCGCCGACTCCAGCCCCCACTGCGGTGCCGGTCGCTACACGACCGGCCTTCCCACTGCCTTCCTCAGCCCCCGCCGATTCTGCCAATTGCCGACAAGCCTCAATATCCTGCGCTGCGATCTCTTTCCCCACCGACTGCATATGCGCATTGGGATACAAAATAGGATGGGACGTCGAACAGGCAGCGAGCAGCAGCGATCCCCCGACAATGGACAGACCTCTGTCCCTCATGGCATTGCCGGTTCCTTCCCATCGCCAAGGTTCAATCGAGTCATGACCAACTGTGCTGTGGCCCCTTTGATGAGCACTCGTTTATGCCGCCCGCCTGCACCGGAGTGAATCTGAACCGATGTAGGAGGAATCGATAATCGGCGGGCTAAAAATCGAATCAATTCATTATTGGCTGCGCCATCGACCGGTGGAGCGACCACTCTGATTTTGATCGCATCGCCGTGAATGCCCACGCACTCTGTAGTGGAAGCTTTCGGTTGGATATGAACGGTAAGGATCGCTCCGTCTTTGGTGTCCTGCACAATCAGCGAGTTCATCCGTGACGGGATCAGAAGATGGCTTTCACCAATTCCAGAATGCTGCGCTGCATATCAGGATCGTCGGTGATCGGGCGGGCAATCGCAACATCGCAGGCTCGGTCGGTCGCCACGCCTTGCCGAATGAGTGTCCCGGCATAGATC
>JBKJZK010000429.1:0-6645 GCA_046715215.1 Nitrospiraceae bacterium | reverse complement strand
CCTGCATGGCGGCGACTTCGTTGGACAGGCGTGCTTCCCAGGTTTTGTGGAAGCGCTGGTGCGCCGCCCAGGTCGCGTCGATGTCGATCTTGAGGGGGCCGTCTTGGACACAGCCGATGTCCTGTTGCGCAGGACTGAGTTCCCACTGGATCGCCAGGCGGTCGCGGAAAAATGAGGCTGGGACCATGGTGCGGAGGATGGCAGTCACTCCGGGCACGAGGGAGCCTACTGCATTGAGGACGGGCACCACTTGCGCAGCGTGACCGTAGCCGTGTCCGGAGATTGCACACCAAATCAGCGGCATTGCATAGTAGGGTGCTGAAAAAGCTCCTCAACGTCGTTCTCGGCTCATCGAAATACTCAACGTACCCCAGAGGGTACGCCTCCGGTTTCGACTGGCCTGCGGCCTAGTTGAAGAAGCTTTTTGAGCACCCTGAAATTGAGATGCGTTAGGCCGTTTGCCCATGACTTAGCTGTTGGAGTGATCCGACTCTAACGGCGCGATATTGTATTGCAGCTCGAGGTCGAACTCGTCGATCAATTCATTGGCCGTGGCAGCGCCGAGATCGGAGCGCACCTCGTTGATCACCAGATCGATCGCCATCCCGGCCTGTGCACCGTACTGCGTCATCGCAGATTCGATTCGCTGTCTGGCTTCTTCAATCTTCATGGGGCACTCCTTGCTCCGTCACGATCCGATTCGTCATCCCAATGTCCGTAGCAACGTTTGCATCTCAGGGACTAAGTCCACGCCTCCGTTGGATCGACCGGAGCGTGCGGCGTCGATGCCGGCTTGCAGGATGGGCTTCGCTTCTTCCTTCCGTCCCAAAGAGACTAAGGCGCGCCCGAGGCCCAGATGCGACGCGACGTGAGTCGGGTCCAGTTGCGTGGCGACGGTTAGGTGCTCGACCGCTTCCTCAAGATTGCCGCCTTCCTGGAGAATCTTGTGGCCCAATCCATATCGACCGAGAAACCCTTTCGGATTCTTTGCGACCATTTGTCGAAATGCGTCAATGTCCACAATGCCATGCTCCGTCGCGGGTGGAGCCACTATATCATTGAGGGGGCCTGGTCGGCCAGAGCGGAGTTGAGTAGGGAAGAGATCCTATTTATGGTGCTGGCGCGGTTGAGACGGGGATAACGGAAAGAGAAGCAGGGGAATGCAGGGGTTTCCGTGCCCTCACGGTCACCGTGAGAACGGGCAAATCCGGCAAGGGGGTGCTGCTTGCCATATAAAAGTTGGTGTCCTGAACGAGCTGCTCCATGAGTTCGGTCAAACAGGCCTCTGTGACCTGTCCCTTGAGCTCGCCAACCATAATGGGTGTGGCGCCGAACAAATTATAGTGTGCAGTACCAGCGGAGCGCGCCTTATAGCGCTTCACCTGGCCGTCCCAGCGTTCGAGTTCGAGGCTGGCCTGTGCAGCATAGTCATAGTCAAGCTCGATCACCGGCGAGAGCAGAAACATAGATGCTCCGATAACAAACCCCTTCCAGGCTGCTGCTCCCGAATGAGGGTCGATCGTTTCATCAAACGTGATCCGGGCAGTGACCACTTTATTACCGATCGAATCCACATTTCCTCCAAGTGGAACGAGCGTCGAAAATAGTCGGGTCTCATGCACCGTGTTAAGGAAGCGGCGTTCTACCTCAGTCGAAGGATTCTGTGGAGCACCGTTCAGCATCATCAGGAACCCATCCATCACGAGCGGGACCCGATCATCGTTGGAGATCGAACGGGTGACGGACTCCTGCTGAAGCGTTGAAGAGGGCATGACGTCGATCCAGCTAGTACAACCCAGAGTCGTAGTGGCTAATCCGGCAAGCCCCAAGAGCGTCCAGCGGAAAAAATGATGCACCATGGCGACTCTCTCCTTAGAAATAGAATGAGAACCCGCCGAACGGCAGGCTCGCGTTCAGCCCTATATTTGGATATTGAGTGCCGCCGTTCGAGATGTGATGAAAACGATAGCCGGCGTTGAGCGACGTCTGTGGTGTGATGAACCACGACAGGCCGAATCCCGCCGTCAGGACGAAGTTGAACTCCGATGACTCTTCCGGGATTCGTCCAGCCAAGTCGGTCCAGAAGGGACCGCCGGCAAATTCGACGTAGGGGCGGACTCGGTCTAATGCGACAAAGGTGAATTTGATCTTGGGGGTAAAGCCGATGCCATGTGTGAGCACCGGTTCACGAAATTGGATGTACACGGCTTCCGCGCCCATCGAGACCTGTCCTCGATACCATTTGTCGCCCACCGGATCAGTGACGGACATCATCCAGGAGGGCATGAAGGCGGGACCCTGCTGTTTCGTTGTGTGATCCGTGGTGAGTCGATGGGGAAGCATATAACCGGCAGTGAGTCCTACTTCTTGAGTGCCGACGGCGATCATAGGCGAGCCATCTGCGGCATACAGGTTGGAAATAGTCATGAGAGATCCGATAGCCAATGCTGTGAGGACCCGAGCAAAAAATGGCATGTAACCCACGTCAATATCCTGTCGGCTGTTGATGGTAAATCTTGAAGCAACAAGGGTGACTCCCCCAAAATAGCAGAGGATTAACTTCTGTCCAGAAATACGCTGGTTTCGGTCTGGCGGAAACTGAAAGAATGCTGGACAGCGCACAGGATGTCGGGAGAGGTAGGTGAGGGAAGAGAAGCTAATTGGATTGTTGGAGCTTCACGAGATGAGCCGGGTCGGTTTGAAGCTCAGATAGTTTGTGTCGCCGGTCTTTGCCGTCAGGTGAAGCGAGATAAGCTTCGGAGAGCGGTATCCCAATTTGGAAATAGAGACCTAGCCCGCATCATTTATGAAGCTTCGTTGCGAAAGCGCGCAGACGCGAAGCGAAACGGGCACTCGGAGGCGTGAAGTCCTGGGCATACTCGCGCAGTATGTCGAAGGGCTGAACGGCGAGACTGCCCGTCACAGGCGCGTATCCGCGCTTGCAGCAAAAGCTTCATGAATAATGCGGGCTAGCGGGGTACGACAGGGAAGGCGGTTACTTGCCGGGCGAGATGGCTAAGGAAACGGGTACGGGTTCTGACCGCTGCGACTTGACTGAAACGGAACGAATGGGGTGATTGGATAGGGGAGTGCTGCTGGCGGTATAGAAGGTGGTGTCGGCGACCATTTGCTGTATCAATGCCGTGAGGCAGGATTCCGTCACATGGCCCTTCAGTTCGTCGATCATAAGCGACGTGGCGCCGAAGAGTTGATAATGCGCGGTTCCGGCCGAGTGGCTCTCGTAGTGTTTGACCTGTCCATCCCAGCGTTCCAATTCCAGGGTCACGTGTGTTGCATAGTCATATTCCAGCTGAATGAACGGGGTCAGGACGAACATCGAGAGAGCGGTGACAATGCCCTTCCATGCGACGTCGCCTGGATGGGAATCGACGGCCTCATCGAACAAAAGGCGGGCGCGAATGAATTTTTCACTGGCCGGAGGTTCGGGGGAAGCCGTGTTGCCAAGGTGTGAGAATAATCGGATCTCCCGTAACGTGCCGAGCACGCGTTGTTCTGTTTCTAGTGACGGATTCTGTGGCGAGCCGTTGCGCGTCATGCGCACGCTATCCATGACAAGTGCGACCTGTTCGTCTCGTGCGATCTCCCGGACGCTGGGCTCTTGGCTGCTGTTGGCCGGGGGCATGAGTTCGACCCAGCGGGCGCAACCGGTCATGAGGGTTACAATCATCAACCCGCAGCATCCAACGATGGTCCAACGAAGTAGCGGTTTAGCCTTCACAGCATATTCCTAAAAATAGAGAAAAAAGCCTACGAATGGGAGACTCGAGTTGAGGCCGACATTGGGATAGCTCGTGCGGGCGTTGGAGATATGCTGAAAGCGATAGCCGACGTTGAGTGCGGCTCGGTCGGTCAGGAAATAGGAGACCCCGAGCCCGACCGTCAAGATGAAGTTGAACTGGCTGGACTGTTCGGGAATCTTTCCAGCGAGATCGGTCCAAAAGGGGCCTCCGGCGAATTCGGCATAGGGCCGGATCCGGTCCAGTGCGACGAAGGTGTATTTGAATTTCGGGGTAAAGCCGACGCCGTGCGTGAGAATCGGTTCCTGGAACTGGATATAGACCATCTCGGCGCCGAGTGAGATTTGCCCCCGATACCAACTGCCGCCGATAGGATCGGTCAGCGTCATCATCCAGGGGGGCATGAAGGCGGGTCCACTCTGCTCGGTTTTGCTTTTCCCTCCCTTGAGGAGATGAGGGAGCAAGTACCCTGCAGAGAGCCCAATTTCCTGTGTCCCAATGGTCAGGCGAGGCGTATTCTCGTATGCGTAGCTGATCGGAAGAGACGCACACAGAAGGATGGTCACAAGCAGTATAACGGCGAGCCCATGTGATCGCATTTAACATCCGTTCGAACCTTATGTCGGTTAGTCGACTTCCGCGGGTTATGTAACCGTCATAGCCTCAGTCTGTCAAGTACCTCTTAGCCCGGATTATTCATGAATGCCGTCGCGAACTCGCCAGGAAGCGCGTTCCTCGTCAAGCCTATCTCGCAGGATGATTGACGATTGATCCATTGCACCATTGACTGAAGAATTGGAGATGCGTGCATCGAATCATTGTTTCAGTAGAAGGCTTCGTAAATCGGCAATGACCCCAATGACTACATCGTCAATTCCTCGGACAATGAATCAATTCATTCACCGGCTGACGCTTCATGCGAGTGATCGGTCAGCAAGAACCGCACCCAGTAAGAAGGATGAAATCAACAGCAACGACAAGGGTTTTCGCCAGGGGACCAGATTGAGAAGGAGACAAGCTGTCCCATAATAGCTCCGTGAACGGACAAATTGTCCGACGGAACGAGATGGCCGGACCAGGAATTATTATCGCGGCAAGATCGACAAGCGGCCTTCGACATTCGCGGGAATGCCAGCGGTTCACCCACCCGTGGCACGGCGAGCGGAGCCAGCAAACAAGCCGTAGCGCGTCGGAAGCATGACCAACGTCAACAGTGCGGAAGAAAGCCAAGCATGCCGACGAGCGCAGTCATTGAACAGCGGCCTCAGTCTGAGCAGGGCCCCAACCACGCGCAAGAGCAGCCGAGCGGCAATTGCAGCAGAAGTGTTCATCAATAATGTGGGCTCGGGAACCTCCTAGGGCCTGTTAACAATTAAAGAGGATGGGGTTAAGGAACGAGTGGCCAATCTCGCGCAAGAGCGGACGAGTATTCTTAGACTTTCTTCAGGTGATATCGTTGGTTAATTAGGCCGACACGTTCGTGACAACGGCGGGCGGACACTTGATCATTCCGTTGCTCGTAAAGCGATCCGAGCAATCGCAGCACTGCTGCTTCGGCCGGCTCATTGCCCAGCTTGATGTAATGCTCCGACGCGTTGTTGAGGCAGCGCTCGGCTTGAGTGAGGTCGCCCTGGTCGAGAAAGCACTTGCCGAGTTGGCTATAGGTTACCGCCAGCCCTTCTTCGTTTCCGACAGCCCGATGATAGTCGAGGGCCTGCTTGAACGACGTGACGGCCTGCTCCCACTGCCCTTCGCGAGCCTCTTGCAGTGCGAGGTTGTTGTGGAGAATGCCCAGTGCGCGATCGTCTTTCAGTGTGCGGAGGAGATCCAGCGCTTCAAGGTAGTAGGGGCGTGCTTTCTCCGGATGCTCGGCGCCGATGTGAAGGTTGCCGAGATTCACCAGCGTGTGGGCGCTGGCGTGCTGATCCCGCTCCGTGCGTTGGATCGTGAGTACTTCCCTGTAGCAGGCTTCTGCGTGGTCCAGGTCGCCTGATAGGGCGCAGATGTTGCCCAGATTGCCGAGCGAATCGGAGAGGGCGCGGTGATCCTCGGCCAGGCGATCGTCTGCAACCGCCTGTTCATACGCAGCTTTGGCCTGCGTGAGTTGGCCGCGGTGGAGAAAAATGCGCGCGCGATGTTTGTCGGCGTCCGACATCTTCAATGCCGTGAGGGGTCAAGGGTGAGGCGTAAGGTGCAATTCAGGGCAAAATAAAAACGATGCCAGCTTGACGGCGATGTCCCCTTCCTCATTACGCCTCACGCCTAACGAATCTGCACCCGTCAATCGCCGCCCTTTGGCGTGTCGCGTCGAAACTCGACTTGAATCTCATCCTCTTCATCGAGCCCCAATCCGTCCCGAAATGATCCATAGAGTTCGGTGATCTGCTCGACGTCTGCTCGATGCTTGCCATCGGGAGAGGCCAGAAATGTTTCGCAGAGCCGGAGGCCCGTCTGGAAATGATGCGCAATGGTTTCTTCCGTCACCTGCTGCCAGGTGATCAAGATACAGAAGGCCTGGAAGGAATGGGCGTTGGGATAGCGGGCTGCGAGAGCCAGCAAGCCCTCATAAGCCTCGCGAGCCGTGGGCCCGGCGTTGGAAGAAAAGGTGGCCTCCAGTTCTACGGCCGTATCCCGGTCTGAGCCAAGCTCAGCTTCGGCTCGTCGGAATGTCTCTTGTGCGGCAAGCGCGGCGTCGAATTGCATGTCTCAGCCATTAGACTTAGGGTTAAGGAGGAATATATCGGCAGCAAGTGTTGCTAAGAGGCTGTCCTCGGTGGCGAACAAAGAAAATGAGTTAATGTTCATTTTGTGAAGCTTCTTGAGAAATTCTATTCGAGCCGATATCGGAATATTAATCTTCCAAAAACGATCTTGCCCGGTCTCCCCT
>JBKJZK010000428.1:0-6853 GCA_046715215.1 Nitrospiraceae bacterium | reverse complement strand
CATCTGCTCTGCCGTGATATCGCCCATGAATAACTTGGTCACTGCGGCGACATAGCCCTCTTGCTTCTGACGCACTACGTTGGTGCGTCGCCACATCTCGAATGGCGTCTCCGCTGGCGCACCCTGGACATGCCCGTTGGTCTGCGCCGCTACCTGCTTCGATCCATTGGAGGTCGGCATGATTAAGGGAATTGGCTCATCCGGGTACGACAGTAGCTTGATTGGCTCATGGGTCGGACGGGCATGTCCCATCGACACGTAAGCCTCTTCCCAGCGACGTTTGAACTCTTCGAACCCCAGCTTATCGATCACAAACTTCATCCGAGCCTTCATGCGATTTTTTCGATTGCCCAAGGTGTCGAATACCCGGATCACAGCTTCTATACTCGGGATCAGTTCGTCCATCGGGGTGAACTCCCGAAGGACCTGCGCGAGCCGAGGGGCTGAACCGAGACCGCCACCGGCGACCATGCGAAAGCCGATGGCTCCATCCGCGCGCTTGGCTGCGAGAAGCCCAATATCGTGAATCGGTGTGAGTGCGCAGTCCTGCTTGCAGCCTGAGAAGGCAATTTTAAATTTGCGCGGGAGGCTCTGGTTGAGCGGATTACGCAAGAGATGGAGCGCGACGGTTTTCGCATAGGGCGTCACGTCGAACACTTCCCCCTGACAGACCCCGGCAAGATGACAAGCCGTCACGTTGCGGACCGTGTTGGCGCAAGCCTCTCTGGTAGTCACGCCGACTTCAGCCAACCCGCGCAAGAGGGTCGGCACATCCTTTAATTCAACAAAATGCAGCTGGATATCCTGACGCGTGGTGACATGCCCAACACCGGTGGCATACTGCTCGGCCAATTCCGCAACCCGGCGAAGCTGATTCGCTGTCAGCCCGCCGAAGGGGATCTTGATGCGGACCATCTGGACACCGGCTTGCCGTTGGCCGTAAATGCCGTACTGGAGACGGAAGGGCCTGAACAGATCGCCCGAGACATCGCCTGAAACCATGCGCTGCGCCTCGGTCTCGAAGGTCTCAATTTCCTCTACAATGGCAGGAGGAATGGGCTCTGTCTTTATGGGAACCGTGCTGAGTGGTGTGCGACTCATAGGTGACCTCAAATGTGGTACATCAACGACCGCTCTTGCTCGAGCACTCGTTGCTGCCCGGCTAATTCTTCCACGCTTATCGCCTCGAGCACATGGCGCTCCGCTTGATAGACCTGCTCCCAAACCTTCCCGAGCAGAAGTTCCGGTTTGCTGAGTCGTCGCACCTGTGCATGGCCAGCTCCGCCGTTCGGGTGTGATAGAGGACCGTCAAGCGCCTCAAGGATCTCGACGACCGATACCTCGGACGGTTTCTTTGAAAGTACGTATCCCCCTTGAGCCCCTCGAAGGCTCGACACAAGGCCGGCCTTCTTCATCCCGTGAAGGACCTGTTCAAGAAAGCGAGCTGGGATGGCTTGTCGCCGTGCAATTGATTTCGCTTGGACAGGCGCTGTTCCGAGATGCATTGCTAAGTCGACAGCCGCCATGATTCCATAGGTTGCTCTGAGAGATACCTTCATACACGAGTATTCCGATAGGAATTAAACCGCACTGCGTATTTCATACTCCCTGAAAGGCTGTGCTGTCAAGCCACCTCTCTCTGATGGTCCAGAGAGCGTAGGCTTAGCAGGATGCTGAATAGGTCTGCCAGGGCCAGAGACCGTGATACGTGAAGCGCGAGAACCGGCTGGTTGCTGTGATGTGTTTGGTTTGTCTCGTTTATTGGGTTGAACCAGACTAACCGGATAAACCAGAGAAACCAGATGAGCCAGACAAAACCACAAACGAAGAGGACGTCCTTTTTGAGCATCCTGCAGGAGTGTGCCCTCGCAGTGCCGCACGTGCGGATTCGAGAACTTCGCCTGCACTAACCGGGAACCAATCTGACGAGAGGAGCGAGCCTCATTCGTACCGGTCGCAGGAGAATGGCACGGCAGGGAAGTAGGCGGACCCATGGGATGTATGACCGAGCCTCACTCGCTGAGGCAAGATCGCTCATCCGGCGAGAGAAGACCATCCTGTTCCCTGTGCTCGAGCCAACAAGAACTGCTCCCTCTATAATTTCCTGGTTGACATCAAATTGGCTCTGGGCAATAATCCGCACCACTTTTCCGTTTTCTTCTGGAACCTTCATGTCGCTTACGTCATCCGTCTTCAGTATTTTGTTGCTCAGCGGGGACCCGGACATCCAGAGTCAGTTCAAGCACGCGTTCAAAGATGCGTCCGTGACTGCGGCGAAATACGCGTCCACTCTGCCGAAGGACGTGACGCGGCGCACGTTTGATGCGGTCATCGTCGAATTGAAACCGGGCTCATCCGGTGGAGCCGCCGTCATGCCCACCAACATCGATCTCACACACACATTGGTAATCACCGGTTCTCGAACTGTGCTGAAACGAGCCTCGAAGTTCATGCAAGTGATGGCGCGGCAGAATGCTGCGGGAACAAACACAAGAGAAGCCCTATCCCTTGAGGACTATCTCGAATGGAAGATGGGTGATTTTGTGAAAGGGATGCGAGACGGTTCGGGGCGGAACCTGCATCCCATGTTGATCAGCGCCATTGAACGCCCCTTGATTACCAGAGCACTTCAGGAAACCAAAGGCAACCAGATCCAAGCAGCAGAATTACTGGGTTTGAATCGAAACACCCTCAGGAAGAAGATCCATAATTTGCACATTCCCGTGAAACGGAATCGGACCGCGCAGGCGCGAGAGGCCTGACGCGTCGGGTTCTCGGAGGGTCGGATTCATGTGGGTGCGGTGACAGCGAACGTTGGTGGCAAGGAGTCGCGTAGTTCAACCCAATAACAGGAGGTGCACGATGACGAAAGAAGAGCTGATCGCAAAGATGGCGGCATCCGCCGGCATTACGAAGGTTGCGGCAGGCACTGCGCTGCAGGCCTTCACCGGAGCGGTGACCACGTCCCTGAAGAAGGGGCAGCGCGTCTCACTGGTGAATTTTGGGACCTTTACGGTAGCCAAGCGTAAAGCCCGGCTCGGGCGGAACCCCAGGACCGGTGAGGCGCTGCGGATTCCCGCAGCCAAAGTCCCGAAGTTCTCGGCAGGGAAAATCTTGAAGTCAGCTGTCCGGTAATATCACACGATCGTCAGATCGCACATCTGGCAAACAAGAGAGAAGGCGGCGTACTCCACCTCAGGGGTACGCCCTCTTCTCTTTTGTATTTCAGCATGGCATCTCCTTGTCCGATGCGGTAGCATGAGCATCAGTATAAGAGCTGATGGCAAGTAGCGTATGGCTGATGATAACGGCTGGGATCTACAGGATGATCAGAATGGGTTCCAGCAAGGCAAGAGCGACTGAGAGCCGAGGCTACAGTTTCACGTACGCCTCGGTGAGCAAAGAAGCGAGAACGCCGCTTGAAGCTGTCTTGATCATCCGGACAAGAAAAAGGGGGGGGGCGACCAGTATCGACGGGGATACGGAAGTCAGCGGGGTATGTCGATCTCTCGGGGTCTCGTAAATCCTCCGGGAAATTGTAACTGCCCATCACGAACTGGCATGGGATCCCGAGCGTCGTCGAGAGCCTCACGTTCGACGAATCCCGTCTCCCTTCTTCATGCCATGGTCTTCCTCCCACCGTCACTCTAGATCTTGTCCTCCTCCGTTTCGATACCCTGATAGGCCTGCCATGCGTGGGCGGGCGATTGTCCTCCGCTGCGCGTTGAATCGGGAGTGACACTAGCATGTGGGCTCAACGAATGGTTCCCGTCGTGCTGATCGGTTTTTTGTGGTCAGGGTGGTCCCTGAGCCACGACCGAGCCGTGGCTAACGAGTATGTGCCGGCCAAACCAGAGCCAGGCCCAGTCAAGCCTGAATCGATTCCCGCGAAGCCGGAGCCTGCGCCTGTCAAACCTCGCTCAGCAGGGAGTGACACAAAGCCAGTGGAGAAGCGACATCCTGTAAACGGGAGCCCGGCCTTGAAGGCAACAGCCCTCCCGGCCGAGATCACCGGAAACGATGGGGCGCCCATGGTGTTGGTGCCCGCCGGGGAGTTCACGATGGGGAGCGACGAGGGGGATGACGACGAACACCCGCTCCATCGCGTCTTCCTCGACCGGTTTTATCTGGACACGTTCGAGGTGACGAATGGGCGGTTTGCAAAGTTTGTCGAAGCGATTCAGAGTGAACCGCCGTGGGGCTTCGCGGACCAGGAGACGCCCGTGGTCCAGGCGGATCGGCCGGTCCGCTGGGTGAACTGGATGGACGCCATGGGCTATTGTCTGTGGGCGGGGAAGCGCTTACCAACCGAGGCGGAGTGGGAGAAAGCCGCACGGGGGACCGATGGCCGAACGTACCCCTGGGGCAATGAGCCGCCGACGCCGGCCCATGCGGTCTTTGGGTTAAAGGAAGGAGCCGAGACGGTGTCGCCCATCGGCAATCACGACAAGGGGACCAGCCCCTATGGCGTCCACGACCTGGCCGGCAATCTCTATGAATGGGTGACCGACTGGTACGACGACGCGTTCTACGCGCCGGCGCCGACCAGCAATCCGCGCGGCCCGGGCGAGGGCACCGCGAAGGTGCAACGGGGCGGCTCGTATATCAATCAGCCGTATCGGCTCCGGGCCACCTTTCGCACGAAAGGCGATCCCACCGAGCATGACCCCCACGTCGGCTTTCGCTGCGCCCAAGACGCGCCGTCCCGACCGTAGACGGGCCTTGTGCCCCGGGACTGTCGTGATGGCCGCCCTAACGTTTCGGGCTACCGGCCGGACGGCCGGCGAGGAACGGATAGACCACCCCAGCCACCGCCCCACCCAGGATCGGCGCGACCCAGAAGAGCCAGAGTTGTTGGAGGGCCCAGCCATCGGCAAAGACAGCCGTGGCGGTGCTGCGCGCAGGGTTGAGGGAGAGATTGGTGACTGGGATCCCGGCCCAATTGATCAGTGCCACGGCCAGGCCGATGGCCAGAGGCGCAAAGCCCTGCGGCGCCCGGCTGTCCGTCGCACCCAGAATGATCAGGAGGAAAAAAAAGGCGAACACCGTTTCGGCGCAGAAGCCGGCCAAGAGGGAATAGCCAGCTGGGGAGTGCTCACCATATCCGTTGGACGCGAAGCCGCCCGGGACGAAGCCGGCCCGCCCGGTGGCGATGAGATAGAGCACTCCGGCGCCGAGGATCCCCCCGATCACTTGGGCGGCAATGTAGCCGGGGACCTCGCGTGCGGGGAATCGCTTGCTGAGCATGAGGCCCACAGTGACCGCGGGGTTGATATGGCAGCCCGAGATATGGCCAATGGCGTAAACTATCGTGACCACGGCCACCCCGAAGGCGAACGCGATTCCGAAGACCCCGATGCCGAGCTGCGGAATGCCGGCGCTCAGGAGCGCGCTCCCGCAGCCGGCAAACACCAACCAGAACGTGCCGATCGCTTCTGCGGCCAGTCGATTTGCCATGTCGCCTCCCCGGAAAGTGTGGTCCTGCCACGCACTATGCCCGGAGGACCGAAAAAGCGCAAGCCGCAAGACGCCATTCCCCCACTTCTTTCTCTATCTGGGCCATGTGATTTGGAGCTCGCCCCAGCGTGGGATCGAACTCTCCCGCTACGGCGATTACGGCTTATTTCATCCGCAACCGCTTCACTGGTATTCAGCGCTCACAGGGGTATGTTTTATGCTTGGCGAGGCAATGCGAGGGAAACTTATTTTCCCCATTGACACGTTTTTCTAATGGGCGTAAGAGGAATCTACGGCCCATTCATTCACTCGATCAGGGGGACTGGACAGGGCGCGCGGCTGTCAACAGGTTCCCCGCCAACTTTCTCAAGAGAGGAGGGTAGCGATGGATGATATGACTCCACCTGGCCACACAGGCCCGCCGACTCGAGGACGGGCTTCTGATCGGTCGTGCTAGCCGGTTCTTCACTGGCTGTGCCGTAACGGCACCAGAGATCCATTGGGATACTAGCCTGCTTCCATGATGGAGAACTCGGCGCTAGCGCGAGGAACACAAGCGCCTGGGATATTTCACTTTCCCCCGATCAGTAGTTCCATACCCTGCTGTCGCGCGGGCCTCAGTTTTACCTGGGCCGAGACAATTACATAGCTGACCCGGCGTCCTAAGCGCCACACACGGGCGACCTCCCACCTAGTGCAAGGTCGCCCGTGCCGTATCTTGGTTCGTGAAAATGCCCTTCACCCTCGTTGTCGCGTCACTCAATACCTCGCCATACGACAAAAGTACGACTCGGTATTTCGCTCGCTGCCGCCTAGCAAGCTGCAGAAAAACTATTTCGCACAACAGAACTTCGATAGCCTGCAGGCTTCGGACAAGGGAAGAACACCCTCGCAGGATGCTCGAAAAGGCCAGACTGGCGGACTTTTTCAGCATCCTGCTAGTTGGAGAACATTTTGACGAGACTACTCAGGGCTTGTGGTGGTGGAGGTCGTGACGTCTGCGCCAGAAGTAATAGAGCGGAATCCCACTCAGGACGGTCGCTGCGCCATACAACGATTCTGCAGGTCGTTGGACGAGACTATAGATGACCAGTGTGAAGGCTCCGATGACAAGGGCTGCGGGTAAGAAGGGATAGAGTGGAGCATGGTATTGGTGGGGACCCATGACGCTTGTACGGCGAAGACGAAAGATCGTAGAGAGGGTCAAGGCCATAAACAGCGAGAGAACGAGACCGCTATAGATGAGGAGTTGTTCGAAGGTTCCGCTCAGAATGAGCAGCGACGCCCAGAGGCTTTGGAGGATGATGGCGCGAGCCGGCACCGCAGTGCGGGGGTGGAGCCGGGCAAGCCAGGGGCTGATCATGCCGTCGCGCGCCATGGCCCAATACACGCGGGG
>JBKJZK010000427.1:0-2905 GCA_046715215.1 Nitrospiraceae bacterium | reverse complement strand
GTCTGGAGGGGACCTTTGAGATCAAGGATCTGCCGGCCGGCACGTACCGGATTAAGGCTTGGCATCCGACCCTGGGAGAGAAAGAGCAAAGTGTGACGGTGGCTGCGAACGGCACCACATCGTTGGGATTCAGCTTTGAGGCGAGATAGCCATGGTGTTTTCTCAATACCTTCATGCGGTGATAATCGTTGTGTGTGCCGGTGTGATGGCGGCTCACGCAGTTGGTGCCGAAGTCGTATCGGCGCCCACGGTCAGCCGTGTCGAAGTCGTACTGGCAAGCCAGTACAAGAACCAGGTGGCCGCGCTGACAGACGAGTTCGCTCAAGCGGGGATGACGAACGTCCACTTTCAGTTTGTCAGGCGAGGGCAACCTCCGCAAAACATTGGCCTGGGCCGAGAAGTTCCGGCTGACAAGGCACGAGAAGCGATCAGGTTGGCGCTGAAATACAACCTCGGTGTGGGGATTCTGCTGCCGGAGCGCCTCTTCCCTCCACGGTTTGTAACGATCGCATCGTCGAACTATGACGACACGGTTGAATATCCCATCAATCAGGCCGCTCTCGCTCAACTACAGAATGAAGATCTAACGACGGAAGAGTTTCACCGTCTCTACCAGGGTCTGACGTCTTCACGGCTGGAATCGAAGGGTCGATATTAAAGAGGAGATGTGAGGTTGCTTCAGATGATCAGGGGCCAGAGTATACCGACAGTCATGTTGGTAGGCCTAGCCACCCTGTGGCTTCCCTTTGTTTCGGACGAGAGCACAGCACGCGCATCAGAGCCATCCAGTACCAGTCTGCAAGAGCAGGGCGACGGTCTGATGAAGAACGTCGAAGAAATGGTGGCGCATGGTGGAATGGGGGATGCGAAGGCCATCGTCCATCATTGCGGAGAAGCGACGCGTTATGCCGAGACAATCCTCAAGCATCTCTCACGGTCGGATCCCCATCGGGCCGATGTCACGGCTTCCCTCAATGAAGTGATCCGGCAGTGCAGCCGTGTGTCGGAAATCGGCATCCACGCCGATCCAGGACAGCTTCTCAATCCCGCTACCAAAGCTCGTGCCGCTGCGCGGGAGTCGGTGAAATCGCTTGGATTGACCAAAACGAACAAAGGCTAGACCATCCGTCACTGCATGCATCGAGCGACCACATTCCTAAGATGTTCCTTCAAAGCTTGTCGTATCTCATCCTCGTGGGATGGCACCCGTGCTGGTCCCATTGCGGCCGTCGAGCGAGGCCATTCTAGTTCTTCACCTCCTCCATAGGGAACAGGCAAACTGTCCTTCAGTGCGCGACTCCTCCCAGTCGCTACTTCCTTTTCAAGGGTAGCCTGGTTGATCCTCTATTGCGCGCGTCGAACGAGCACATTCTCATCGTGCGCGTTCCGCGAGCAGGAGGACGACCAGGCTGCCCATCCCTACTCTTTCACCGTCATCTTAATCTCATCGGTTCGAGCGGATTGTCGAATTCGTCGCGCGCGGCGGCGATCTTGTCAACCACCTCCATGCCCCGAAAGACCTCGCCGAAGAACGGCGTCGTCATGGTGACGCGCGGATCGATTTTTTAAACTGCATAGTCATCCCATCAACTCAGCCAGCATTATCCTTGAGCGCTTCTGCTGCACTCGCTGATCCCCTGCTACGACGAGCCATCGGCCAGCGGGCTCGCCCCTCGGCCTCCCACGTACTGCACGAGTACGCATCGGGTCCTCACGGCCCCGCGCACAGGTCTCGCGCCCCCGCCCTCACCCTCCC
This sequence comes from Nitrospiraceae bacterium, assembly GCA_046715215.1. Classification (GTDB taxonomy): domain Bacteria; phylum Nitrospirota; class Nitrospiria; order Nitrospirales; family Nitrospiraceae; genus Palsa-1315. The sequence continues at coordinate 1,149 of JBKJZK010000427.1, read as the reverse complement.
CATACTATGGGGGAGGGAAGGGTGGGGGACGACGAACCGTCATGAATCATGCGGGCTAGACGTCAGCGGGCGAAAGCCGTACTCGTCTATGCGGCGTGGAACTCTGCATGAGAGGACATGCAAGTCGTATCAGCAGCCGCAAGGGATCATGAGGGATTGACAGCCCATGGAAAGAAGTTCAGTATTTTTCTGTTGCGTATTATTGAAGATGCCATCCCGTTCTGTCGTGGGGGGGGTGGATGTGATTGTGAATCATTTTTTCGGTTTTTAAGTTTGGCATAGGTTATTAGCTGGTTTACTCACTACTTCAAGGAGGCCGGCCATGTTTTTTCACAAATTAGGGATTGGGATACCTACCCCCATGCTTGGCGCGATGGCGGCTGTGGCCCTGCTCGGGGCTCCACTCGCATTCGCTGAGAATTCCTCACAGGCTGGGCAGACGTCGTCGCCACACGAAGCGATGAACCATCAGCTGCCTGGTTGGGCAGAGAAACTCAAAGGTCAGACGATCGTCGAGGATGCGATGGGCGGCAAGGCCGAGCGTTCTGCGATGGTTGAACAGCAGCATCAACGGATCATGGAGCATATGGCCCAGGATCCCCAGGTGCAGGGTGTCAACACCGGGATGTATAACACTTCCTCCATGATGCATCAGTATGGAGCGGGCGGGCAGGACATGCTCCTCGTGTCTGATCCTCGCGTGGAGCCGGTGGCGATGACAGGCGGCGGGAAGTGTCCCGCCACGGCCCCGGTGAAGCAGTACAACGTGTCTACGATTAACGTCGAGATCACGCTCAACCAGTGGCTCGACTTCTATCCCGGCTACATGTACGTGCTGGATGAGAATCTGGATAAGGTGCGTGCCGAAGAAACCACGAACAAGGAAGCCCGCGACAAGGAAGGGTTCGATCCTGGCGCCGTGATTCCTGGCGTGCAGGCCCAGTGGATTCAGCCCCTCGTCTTCCGCGCCAATCAGGGTGACTGCGTCAAGATCAAGCTCTCGAACAAGCTGGAAGAGGGAGGCGGACCGGTCAGTCTGCATATCCATGGGTCGAGCATGGTGGTGAGCGCCACCGGCGCGGCGGCAACCACGACGAACCCGGATTCGGTCGTCGAAGAAAAGAAGATCGGCGAGTTCGAGTGGTACAT
>JBKJZK010000426.1:0-2818 GCA_046715215.1 Nitrospiraceae bacterium | reverse complement strand
CTCGCCTGCCCCACTACATTGGCCCATTGTTTCCCGCCGCCGCCCTGTTGACAGCCTCGTACTGGTCCCGGTGCCTGCACGATCCGACGACGAGAGGAATTCGGGGCTCCATACATCTCATGATGGGACTGGGGTACCTCCTGGCAATCGGCTTTGCCTGCCTCCCCACGCTCTATGCAGCCTACGCTTCCAAGATGGTGCGGGAGTTCCCCTTGGCCGAACAGGTAGATCTCGGCATTGGTCCCTATCTGGCTGCGACCCTGTTGTTACTCGGAATGACGTTGGTGGGATATCTTGGGTTGAACAACGAACGGCGCGGAGGAGCGTTCTGGGCGGCGGGGGCGACCTTGGCCGGTCTGGTTCTGATCATCATCGTGATCGTGACCCCACACATCAACCGATATGTGGTCGCGCCCCCGCAGGAACTCGCCTATGCCGCGGGACTGAATCTGGGTCACCAGGATCAATTCATTGCCTATGGCACCACGAGACCATCGTCCGTATTTTACGCAAAACGCAAGACGCTCTTCGTACCCATTGGGGAAGAGGACAAGATACGGGCGGCCCTGAGAGAGCCAAAGAGAGTGATGATCCTATTGCCGGAGAGTGCACAATCAAAGTTGCCGGCGGAAGCAAATGGACTGGTCCCCATTCTCAAGCGCTACGGCTACGTGCTGCTGGCCAACCAGCCGATGGTGATGATTCCAGAAGGTGCAACCCCGCCATCTCCACCCAGTATTCTCGGCCATTGATTGACGGTTGATCTGGTTTGTTTGGTTTATCTGGTTGGTCTGGTGTAACCAAATAAGCAAGACAAACAAAATAAACCAAACAATCAAGACTCACCACCCTGCTACATCGGCACGATGCCTTTCAGGGCATAACTCGCCACCAGCACCAGCAGCATGGCCACGACGAACAGACCCTCCGCCATGGCTGCCCGTAGCCCTACATCACCATTCGCCATGGACTCAATCTGACCAGGGAGACTGTCTAACCAATGTGCAGCACAGACGAGCATCACAATGGTGGTGACAAACAGAGAGCCGGTCGTCATCCCTAACCCCAGTCCCACGAGAGCGCGAGCCAGCGGTCTGGACAGCCAGGCCGGGCACCATGACCCCTGCACCATCCACAAGACATGACCCGCGAGTCCCGCCAGGCTGAGCAGCAGGCCGCCCCACAAGAGCTGTTGAAACGGCCAGGTCTCCGACGGAAGATGCACGATCGTCCAGACAATCGCAAACGTCGCCACAAAAAATGGCGTCATCCGACAGACAGCCATTCCAGCCGATGAACGCCATTCGCGCCAGGGATGGGCTGCAATCACTCCCATGACATAGCCGAGAGCCGCTCCTCCGGCCACGTCGGTCAGATAATGAGACCCCCGGAAGATCCGACTGGCGGCAATGGCCACAGCCGCAGCGAGAATGGGCCATCTCGCTCGCGGGAACTTTGTGGCCAGCACGGTTGCGACCGTGATCGCCGCCGCCGCATGCCCCGACGGAAACGAATCCCATCCGCTCCCGCCGGCTGGGGAGAACTCGAGGTTGCCGGCATGCATGAACTTGGGGCGGGGGCGGCCAATGGCATGTTTCAAAATATTGGCGCTCAACGCGGCAAGACCGTGCGCGATGAGACTCTGCCGTCCGGCGTCTTTCCACTGCGGATGTTTCAATCCATACCCGACCGCCAGCAGCAGGAGGCTCAGGATCACCAGAGACTCCCCCTTGCCTAGGCGGTCACCGATATCGCTGAACTGAACCAGCCAGGGATTGGGTACAGAGCCGACCGGGGGGTAGAGGGAGCGGACGAACCTGGTCAGCGGCACATCCCACTCGAACAACCCCACGAATGCAAGAATGAGGGCGGCACATGAAAAGACGAGGGGTACGAGGCTCGGCAACCGCACAGATACGTGATGGGTGATGGGTGGTGGGTGATGGGTAATCGAGACAGGGTCGCGGGCTTGGCTTATGTGATCACCCATCACTGATCACCGATCACTCATCACCGCTTTAGGGAACCCAGTCGGCGAGAAAAACATTGAACTCGCCAGGCGCCTTGGCCTGGCGATCCGATACCCAGACCAGGCTGGTACCATCCGGCGAGAACATGGGGAAACTGTTGAATTGTCCGTCGAACGTGAGCCGCTCGAGTCCTTGGCCGTCCTCACCGATCACGTAGAGATGGAAACTTGGTCGGCTTCCTTCGCCCTTCGTTTCAATATTCGATGAGAAAATGATCCTCTTGCCATCGGGAAAATAGAAAGGCGAAAAATTCGAGGCGCCGTTCGACGTGACCGGTCGCTGACCGCTTCCATCTGAATCCATCACGTAAATTTCAAGTTGCCCCGGCTCCACCAGCCGCTGGTTGAGCAAGTCCTTGTACTTGTCAATCTCCGCCTGATCGGTGGGATGCGACGCCCGGTAGACGATGCGCTTGCTGTCCGGCGAAAAGAACGCCCCGCCGTCGTAGCCGATCTCGTTCGTCAGCCGCCGGGGCTTTGAGCCATCGAGATTCATGGCATAAAGATCCAAGTCCCCATCTTTCACGGACGTCCAGACGATCGTCTTGCCGTCCGGCGACACGGTCGCTTCCGCATCGTAGCCCGGCGTGGAGGTCAGCCGCTGCATCTCCTGTCCATCAATGCGTACCGCATAGAGATCGTAGTCGTCCAAGGCCCAGCGGTAGGCCCCGTCCCGCTTCGGCTTCGGCGGACAGTTCGGCCCCGACGCATGGGTCGACGAGAAGAGCACGCGGCGATCACCAGGGAAAAAGTATCCGCACGTCGTGGCCCCCATGCCGGTGCTCACCA
>JBKJZK010000425.1:0-7394 GCA_046715215.1 Nitrospiraceae bacterium | reverse complement strand
GTGGAGCGTTTCGGCGCGCCGGGGTGGGCGGGTGAGAAGAGCGACTTTTTCAGCATCCTACTAGAATACACGGGAGCGAGGCACACCGCATGTGGACTATCCTGCTGGCTGCGTCGATGGTGTTCTTGCTTTCCCATTCAGCCGACGGCGCTTCGGACCATGGAACGGCCGGCGAGAACCGTCCCAAGGAATCGGTCCATCCGGACGCCAAAAAGAAACCGGACGAGAAGAAGCAGGACGCAGATCTGAAGTCTGCAGACACTGGTTCCAAACCCGCTCCCGACGAGAACGCCACAAAAACGGAAGAACCTCCCGCCGCCGGTCCGAAGCCGGACGAGTCCGGCGGAAAAAAATCGGTGACATCGCTGAACCTCACCATCAAGTTGGCGTTGATGGCGGACCCTTCTTTATTTCCGTTCGAAGTCGAAGTCGAAATGGATGGTCCAAAAGCGGTGCTGACCGGCGCGGTCCCCGATGAAGAGGACAAAGCCAAAGCCACAGAGGACGTCCGTAAAATCGAGGGCGTCGAATCTGTGGTGAACAATTTGACCGTCGTGCCCTCTCTGAGAACCACCTTGACCAAGAGGCAGGACGAGGCCATCGCGCAATACGTCAAGGAACGTCTGAGCAGGAGCGAAACATTGAAAGCCGTGGGGTTCGACGTGAAATCGGATAACGGCGTAGTCTCACTGAGCGGCAAAACCCGCTTCCAAGTCATCGTGCTCGAAGCAGCTGAAGCAGTTCGGCATATTCCCGGCGTGCACGCCGTCCACACGGCCGCCGTGCAAATTACCGGCAAAGAGTAGCAGGCTTCGGAAAAACCATTTTAGCCCAGCGGAATTTCGAGGGCATGCATTTTTTGGACAAGACCAGAATCTACGCAGGATGCTCAAAAAGGCTGTCCAGCAAGGCCGCAGCGAGCGAAGGGCCGAGGCGTACCCTCCGGGGTACGTTGAGGGTCTGAACGATGCGAGAACGCCGCTGGCAGGCTTTTTCAGCATCCTGTTAGAAATCGTCTCGGAGGCCACCATGGTCGTGGCTAGACCGAGGCGTGCTACCGGCGGTCGGAGGCACCGAACGATGCGAGCACACCGGTGGCGAACGTGTGCAACACCCGGACAAGGAGGACCGACTCACGCCTGATCAAGGATCGGTTCCAGTGCCGTGGACACACCTCCCTCTTGCTTCCAAGCGACGCCGGCTGCTCACACACGACTTCACCCTGGTCTGGTGGGGACAGGTGGTATCGCAAGTCGGCGACGGGGTGTCGAAACTCGCCTTATTGTGGTTCGTCTATTCCGTGACCGGATCGCCGCTGAAGACCAGTATCATCGGCATTTTGCAAACCATTCCGGCCATCGCCCTGGCTCCGTTGATCGGTGTGGCGGTGGATCGCCTGTCGAAAAAAACCCTCCTGATCATGTCCGACCTCGTCCGTGCCGTCGTCATCGGGCTCGTTCCCTGCTTGATGTCCACGGAGTCGTTTACCGTCGAGTACCTGTATGTCCTGGTCCTATTCCATGCAGTCGCCACTGCCGTGTTCGGTCCGGCGTTGACCGCCGCGATTCCATCTCTGGTCGCCCCTTCTCAATACACCTCGGCGAATGCGTTGCTCCAGAGCACCACCAGCATCGGCATTATCATGGGCCCTGCTCTCAGCGGCATTGGGATCGCGGCGTTGAGTTCCCAGGAGGTGTTGTGTCTGAACGCGGTGACTTACGTCGTGTCGGCGGTCTGTTTTCTGCCGGTACGGATGGCCGGTCCTCAGGGACAACCCGCCCGGAGTCGCATGGTCCTGTCGGCGGCACGCGACATTGCGGAAGGGTTCCGCTATGTCCTGACGGCCCAGCCCGTCTTTGTGTATCTGACCGCCATCGCCGCCGCGTACACATTCGCCACGGCCGCCTTCACAACGCTGTTTCCGGTCTTCGCGAGAACCTTGCTGGATCTCGGGCCGATCGAAGTCGGCTACCTGTGGTCGATGCTCGGCGTCGGGCTCTTGATCGTCTCCCTGGCCCTCACGTCCATCAGCGCCTGGACGGTAGAACGGCGTATCCGCATCGTCGCGATTTCGAGCGCCGTCAGCGGCGCAGCCCTTTTCGGGTTCGTCTGGGTCAACCAGCTGATCGCGGCCGGTGCATTGTTGGCTGTGCTCGGAGTTGGAATCGGGGTACTTACGCCGATCGCATGGGGCGTGCTGCAGGAATTGACGCCGCCGAATCTGCTGGGCCGTGCCCTGGCGTTTTATACGATGGGCGCCATGGGTGCCGCCATGGGAGGCATCACATTTTTCGGGTGGGTTGCCGGGCGATTCGGCGCGCCGACGACGGTCGTCGCTATCGGCGTGGTGATGCTCGTGACGGCATCCCTGGCCGGAGTCTTGGCCTCGTCCCTCTCGAAACAACCGTCCGCTCGCCATTTTTTTGCTCATGGTGACTCTGGTGCAAAAAGCCTGCTGTCGGGCTCTTCGCAAACGGATCCTCCACGATGAGAAAGGTCTTGCTGCAAAAATGGACGGTCGTGGGATTTTACCAATGAACGTGACTCGTCGAAATCGGAGGATAGAAGCTTGAGGTTCAGGCTGAGGCTGAGATGATATCAGATCTTTGCTCACCCTTGACCTCAACCTCAACCAGCTGAACCTGTTCCGGGTTAGCCTGTTCGACTCTACGAATTATGAGACTTTTAAAATTTTTCAATAATCGGAGCGCCCGTTTCACGGCAAGCTCTATGCCTTGGAACCGGGAGATGAAACCAATGTCCAGTGCGGTACCGTTCGAGAAGGCCTCGAATACAGAGCTGCCGACCCGATCACCGGGCTGGCTGCTGCTGCAAACCAGAAATTTCGGATTCTTGTTTTGGGGCCAACTGACCTCTCAGATCGGCGACAGTCTCAATCGCGTCGCGTTACTGTGGTTCGTCTATCAGATGACGGGCTCGGCCATGAAGATGGTGGTGATCGGCATCCTTCAAACGATCCCGCCGTTGGTGTTGAGCCCCTTCATCGGCGTCTTCCTGGACCGCGTGGACAAAAAATCCGTCATGGTATGGGTGGATTTTGCACGCACGGTGCTCGTCCTGTTGATCCCGATCCTATATGCCTTCGGCGAACTGACGCTCGACCGGCTCTACGCCTCCATCTTCCTGATGGCTCTTGTATCGACACTGTTCGGGCCGGCGCTGTCGGCGGCCGTTCCGCAGATCGTTCGGCGGGATCAACTGACCGCCGCCAATGCCTTGTTGCAAACCACGACGAATATCGGCCTGTTGATCGGACCCTTGATCAGCGGGGTCGGCATCGCCCTCGTCGGATCCCAGAATGTGTTGTATGTGAACGCTGCGACCTTCTTGATTTCGGCGCTGTGCCTCATCCCCATCCGGCTTCGGCCCCTAGCCATTCATGCCAATGCGCCGGCGGTCAGAGGCCGCTGGAATCAGGAAGTGATGGCGGGAGTCCGCTTCGTCTGGGTCGAGCACCCGACGATTCTGAACCTCATGCTGGCGGCGGCTCTCTACAGCCTAGCCGCCAGCGCTTTTGCCTTTATGCTGCCGGTCTTTGCCGAGCAAAATCTGAATGCCGGAGCCCTGGAAATCGGCCTGCTCTGGTCCGCATTAGGAGCCGGCATGCTGATCACATCGACATGGCTGGCGTCACTCTCGCAGGGAGACTTGGCCGGACGATTCACGATGATCTTTCGGTCCATGATCGTCGGGGGAGTCGCCATGTGCGGGCTCAGCTTGCTCAGCGCGCCGCTCATCGCGGGCGCGTTTATCCTGGTCATAGGCGGTAGCACCGCGCTCTTCATGCCGATTATGTGGGGCGTCCTCCAAGAAATCATCCCCGAGCACCTCCTAGGACGCGTGTTTGCCACGTTCAGCATCGGCTCCATGGCGTCGGCCATGGTGGGCATGGCCGGATTCGGCTGGGCCGCCGATACCATGGGACCACATGTCAGCGTACTCGGAATCGGGCTGGTCTTGCTCATCGGCGCCTGTGTGGCCGCCTTATGCAGCAGGCGCAGCCACCGGCTGGCAGAGGCCAGCCGTATCCCTTTGGACCGGGCTGCCTAACCGCATTATTCATGAACACTTCTCCTCTAACAGGATGCTGAAAAAGTCCGACAGCACGAGAAGGTTGAGGAGGCTAAGGGTGGCCTGCTAAGCGCCGATCCGCTGCTCTTGCACGTCAAGCGTGAGCTAAACAGGGCAAGACGCGCGCGACAGGCGCGGTCCGAAGGCTGAGGTCGGGGTTCGGAGCTCCGAACACTTAAGCCTTCAGACCGTCGCACCCGTCCGGGTAGTCATGAAGTCCGGGTTAGGCGGCACCGCTGTGATACAGCGCATCGATGCGCATACGGCGGTCGACGGCTTTCCAATCGATGTTGGCAAAGAACGCGTCGATGTAGTCTCCGCGCTTCGCCGGGGGATAGTCCAGGAGAAAGGCATGCTCCCACACATCCATTACGAGTACGGGGACGCACCCTACGACGTTTCCATGCTCGTGCAGAGAGGTCCAATGGTTGGTAAGACGGCCGTCTGAGGGGTGTTGGTAGCAGATGGCCCACCCGACTCCCCGCATCTTCCCCACGCTGACAAAGTCGGTTTTCCATTGGTCATAGCCGCCGAAGGACTCCTCGGCTCTCCGGAGGAACGCCGAGTCCCCGGCAGGCTTGGACGACGCTTCGTGCCGCATGTTCCCGAAATAATACTCGTGCAGCACCATGCCGTTATACTCGAACCCCAGCCGCCGCGTCAGCTCGGAATAGGCCGGCATCTCTTCTTGATCGATCGCGCCGTCTTGCAGGAGCTCCGATATTTCGCTCGTCAGGCCATTCGTCGCCTTGACATAGCCTTCATACAGGGAAAGATGCATCTCAAGGGTCCGATCGGAAATGCCTTCCAACCCATGGAGATCGAAGGACTTCGCACGATACGGTTTGTTTTTAAACATGGCTTCCCCCTCTTCACAGCAAACGACATGGATGAATCCTGAAAAAGCAAACGACATGCCGACGCAAAACCGCTGGCGCAGGGTGGAAATGCTTCGCATCGGGGCCTCCGGCCCCGGAAACCGGCCGATTTGCCTTCCAAGCTGTCCCTGCGAGGGACAGCTTGTCTTGTGCCGCGTGCCGCGGTCCGCGTTCTGTCCGCTTGCGGATGGACTCGTCTCGCCTATCGTTCAATGTCGTAACCGTCGTCCTGCCACCAGCGCCATCCCCCGTCCAACTCCATGACAGGATAGCCGTGGCCGGTAAATTCCACGGCGGCGGTGGCGGCCAGATGGCAGACGATTGAATAGCAGTACAGCACGTTGGTCTTGTCCTTGCGCAGGCCTTTCATCGTGGACCACTGATCGTGGGGAAGGTTGATCGCGCCTGGGATGTGGCCCTTGGCATAGTCCTCAGCGGCCCGCACGTCCACGACGTTCACCTCGTTGTTCTTCATCATCCGCTCCAGCTCAACAGGCCCCGTGGTAAAGGCCATCTTGTCTTCGAAAAATTCTTTCGCCTTCGCTGGATCATGAGAAAGGGTATGCGTCGCCATAATATCCTCCATACGTGTTAAATGGTTACGTCGCCTGAGTGTTTCACGAAATACGTGAGAGCAGGTGGTTCCGCCGCGCCTCACATTGGTCCATTCGATGAAGGTCGATGACCGTACCACTGTCGCGAAGCTCTTCCCGCTGCTGTGCGTCTTGTGCGCTCAGACGCGGATCGTCCTGCGGAAGCATCGCGGTCTGGGCGAAGGCCGATACCGGCGGAACAACGATGAACCAGGCTGTGAGCAACACCACCGTGTTGTTCATGGGCACTCTCCTCTCCTCCGTCTTTTCTGTGAAGCAATCAGTCTAGGCACCTTTATCAAAACGGATACCGGCAAGCGTGAAATGCTTGCTCCTCTTGCGTCATCAATGATGAGGAGCTTCAGCTCACTATGGAGGGTCAAAAGGAGCGGAACGACTAGCAAATCCCCGAGTTGTACCTACAGAATTTCAGAGTGAATCCATCAGCAGAACTGAGCATCTTGACGGCAACTGCCACTTGGCAGTATTATCATGACAAACAGGCAGCCCGGGAACGCTCGTCACATGATCTCTCCTGAGACCCTCATCAAGACACTAGGTGGCCCTACCATTCTCAAACGGGGCATTGCCACCCTTCAGGATCTCCACCGACTCGTCGAAGCCGGTCTACCCTATGCTGCGCTGGAGACGATCATGCAGCGGTTTCAGCTGGGCCGAGGTGAGGTCGAATTTCTCCTCCAGGTTCCCGCCCGCACCATGGCCCGGCGAAAACAGAGCCGTCGCTTACACCGCGACGAATCCGATCGGTTGATGCGCCTGGCCCGGCTTGCGGCCCAGGCCACTCAGGTCTTTGGGGCAGAAGAGAAAGCCGCTACCTGGTTACACCGGCCGAACCGAGCCCTCGGACAGGCCATTCCGCTTCATCTCCTCGGAACCGATGTCGGGGCCAAACAGGTTGAGGAACTGCTGGGACGGATCGAGCATGGCGTGATCAGCTAATGCGCGTGTGGCGATTGTGCGCAAGACGGCACGCCGCTCCCGATGGAGAAGGCGCCCGGCTGTTTGGCGGGCGCTGGAATCCTCCTAACATCCCTGTCATCTACACCTCCGCCACACTCTCTCTCGCCACGCTGGAATACCTCGTCAACCTCGATTCCGATCTCTTGCCTGAGGATCGCGTCGCCCTCTCCGCCGATATTCCATCTCAGCTCAAGATACAGTCCATCACCCTTACGGATCTTCCAGCCAACTGGCAAATGTACCCAGCTCCGGACCGGCTCCAGGACATCGGCACAACGTGGGCGGTAGCCCACCAAACCGTGGTCCTCTCCGTCCCTTCAGTCGTCATCCCTCAAGAGCGGAACTACCTGCTCAACCCCGCTCACCCTGATTTCAGCCGGATTCACTGGAACGCTCCAGAGTCCTTCCGGTTTGATCCCCGCCTCCATAACTAAATTCTCATCTGGGGAAAGCAGGAGATTCAGAAGCGAACACGACACTTCATCCTGAATCCTGCGTGAAAGCTTAGTGGTGAATTCCGGACAAGGGGAAATTTTGGGACTGTCCGCTGGTTGTTGTTAACGCGCAGAGTGTGGAACGCATCATCTTTTCCATCTTCAACCGGTTTAACTGGGGTGGCGCCAGCGCACCCTTCGCCAATTTATACAAGCGGGACATCACCTCACCCCGGGGAAGATTTGTAGGACGTTCCTCCGCCGTGGTATAGTTCCCCTCCTATTTTTCAGACCAAGACAGGACAGTGGAATTGATGTTTTGTCAGGGGCGATAGGACGGACTCCCGAACAACTCTATCGGAGTCTGTGGTGCACATCTGGGGGGCGCTTTTGGATACTTTCAAGATTCATTGTGT
>JBKJZK010000424.1:0-5065 GCA_046715215.1 Nitrospiraceae bacterium | reverse complement strand
AGCTCAAAGACACGGTGCGAAGCTTCAAGGAAATTCTCGATGGCAAGTATGACCATCTCCCGGAACAGGCGTTCTACATGGTCGGTCCGATCGAGGAAGTGATTGCGAAGGCGGAAAAGATGGGAGTTAAAGTATAAGCAGGCGGGCGCTCTTGTGCTCGCAGACCGCGCACGATGAAACAGTGCTCGGTCGATGCGCGCACGTCAGAGCATCCCGCCTGCTCATACCTTTTGATGAGCACGTAGGAGAGATATGGCGGGAAAGCTATTGTTAGAGGTTGTGACGCCGGAGAAGTTGCTCTTGAGCCAGCAGGTGGATGAGGTCATTGCACCAGGCTCAGAGGGTGAGTTCGGCGTGTTGCCGGGACACTGTCATTTCCTTACTACGCTACGCATCGGTGAGCTTCGCTATCGCGTCGGAGACCAGACCAACCACATGGCTATTCTCTGGGGATACGCAGAAGTCACTCCGACAAAAGTCACGGTCATGGCCGAGATCGCCGAGAAGGCCGAAGACATCGACGTGGACCGCGCCCAAGCTGCAGTCGAGAAGGCCGAACAGCAGTTGAAGGCCGGCGGTCTCCCCTCCGAAGTCAAAGAAGCCGAAATCAGTCTTGACAAAGCCCGCCTCCGCAAGAAGATCGCCGACCGCGCTCGCAAGACAGGGCACGCGTAATTCTCGTACCATCCACACACGACCAGCGTTTCGAACGACGCCTGTGCTGATCCCTTGCTCCCAGAGCGCGGACCGTCAAATGTCCTCGCTCGACGCGCGCAGTTGAGAGCACACCAGCCGCCTCGATAAATGCTGGTGAAGGTGAAGGATTGAGTTCAGGCGCCGTCCGACGCACGTAGTACGAATCCATCAGGCCCCCTCGTTTGGCACGTCTCGCGTCACAGTCCCTGACCGCAGATCTTCCCTCCGATCCCGCAACTTGACAGGCCGACCAGTATATTAGGATATAAGACTCCGTCGTCGAAGGAAGGAGACCCATGAAGACCAGAAATCCGGACATCCGGGGTGTGGTGGTGCGGAACCTGTCGCCTGAGCCTGAGTCCATGCAGAAGTATTCGGGTGAGGTGAGAGAACGGATCGCGAAGAAAGCCTACGAACTCTATGAGTACCGGGGGCGACAAGCGGAGCGCGACCTGGAAGACTGGCTGAAAGCCGAGGAGCTGGTCCGCAAGGAGATGAACGACACCCCTGAATGAACGAACTCCCGTCTCCCTGGCCGACCCGTTTCGTGCAATAAAGACGCCGATCGATCTTTCGTCCAAGCGTCTTTGGGTCTTCACGAAGGATGAAATTGTGGCTCTCGCGCAGCAACGCTCGGGGATCGCTTTCACATCTTCATGTACACAGAACCAGATTCAACGCACGAGCCAAAGAAGGCAGATTGCCTCACACAGTTGCTTGAGTTCGAGAAGTACCGTCTGGAACACCGTGCTCATGAACGGTTCGGCGTCTGATCCTACGTTCCAGCGGACCGCCTTCGGCAGCTGCTAAGCTTGGGCGTTAGGCGGCGGCCTAACGGACATCTGGCAAACTCAACAGGGGCAATACGAAAAGAAGAAAACACATGAACTGGTATCTCCAAGTTCTAAAGAAGTACGCAGTGTTTGACGGGAGAGCTGGACAGAAAGAGTATTGGTACTTTAGCTTGTTCAGCTTTATCATCATATGTGTTCTGTCAGTCATCGACATTGCGACCGGCACTTTCAACGTCAATGTTGGCTTAGGTCTCTTGGGTGGCATCTACACGCTGGCCGTCTTGATTCCTGGCATCGCCGTGTCGGTGCGGCGGCTTCATGACACTGACCGCAGCGGTTGGTGGTTGATTATCAATGCGATTCCACTCATCGGCGTGATCGTCTTTCTTGTCTTCACGGCGCGAGACGGCACGCCCGGCGACAATCAATATGGTTCGAACCCAAAAGGAGCAACGGAATGACACCCGTGCTGATCCCTTGCTCCCGGAGCAGAGGAGGGATGGCGCCTGTTGAACTCCTGTGCTCGCGCAAGCGGTCGCAGACTCCCCTCGTTGGACGCGCGCAGCGGGAAATCAATCAGCCCCCTGAGGAGGGGAATAAGCAAGCTCGGAAAGACCATTGGTAGAATCCCTCGACGGCCTCAGTCAAAAGCCCTTCACGTTAATGCTCACAATTACCCTTCGCAAGTCCACGTAAATACTTCCATTTCAGCGCGTTGACCATTGATTTTGCCGAGCGAACGCGGTATCCATTAGCGATTCAAACAGCATCAGTCTTACCTTGAGTGGAGGGAGATGACTGCGCATACCTCGATCGAACGAATCGAACAGACAATCCTACTCATCCGTAGGCATCGCATGATGCTGGACACGGATCTTGCCAAACTGTACGGCGTGCCTACGAAAGTGCTCAATCAAGCTGTAAGAAGAAACGACACCCGCTTCCCAGCTGACTTTATGTTCCAGCTTACAACCGAACCGGCCTAGCGAACGGCGTTCTGGCTTTCCTCATTCATGTCCTTCTTCTCATCATGCTTGGCGGGTTTCACAGTGGAATCCTTCTTGCCCCTCTCCTGCTTCGCGGCGGGAGGATCCCTGGCGATCACGCAGCCGGTCGCGGTGAGCAAGACGATGGAAAGAACTACCCCCGTCACAATGGGCATGGGGTCTCCTTGATCCTGAGTGTTCTTGGCGTACCGAAGAATCTCATCCAGATTTCTCTCACGACGCAACTTGACAAACAGCTGTTATCAAGAGGAAGGCAGGCCAGGAGAGTGAACACTCTCTATATGGGTTTGCCCAGGCCTGAGTTGTCCGACTCGCGGCTTGTCACCATGCATGATACTGCCCTCTAACGTACAGGAAGCATTCCATGACCTATTACGGAAAGCGAACCTTAGTGATCGGTTCCCCGTTCAATCGTTTGGAGATATTCGTCAGAATGTCTTTTACTGTGACTGATTGACCACTTGAACCTTTCGGCAATTGCGTCACTTCAGTATGTATTGCCTCAGCGATTGGTCCGGGCATAATTGTCTGTTGCTGTTCCAGCGCACGACACATTCCGACGATAGCAAGTGAAAAGGCCGTTACGATGTCAGATAAGACATGTTTGTCTTGGTCAGTAAAGGACATGATTCTCTCCTTAGGTTGTTGTGAATGGATGATGCCTAGAGATAATTCGATGTTTCACTCATTCGTGTGTTGCACCTGACTCTCGCGGTGACCAAATCTTCTGAACCATGATTGCAATCTGAGAATCTACTTGTCCATCTTCTCCATCTTCATGCCCTTGTCACCCTCCATCATCTGCCCGTCCATCGTCACCATCTGGCCCTCCTTCATCTGCATTTCTTTTCCGCCCTTTATCATCATCTTGCCGTTCATCATGACCTTCGTGCCGTTGGACATGGTCGTCTCGCGATCCATCCGGCCAATCTCCTTCCCGTCCTGCATCCTCGTCATCTTACCATCCTTCATCATGACGCCTTCCTTCTCAGCGGCCACAACGGAGGAGGCAAAGAATGACACGGACAAGAAGAGCCCAACAACTGCGAGTGTGACGGTTCTGTACTTCATCATGGCGTAACCCTCCAATTTCTATTCTTAATGAGTGGTGCGAATGAACTGTCCCGGAAGACATCGGCACTGGAGGGGCACGGAGGGCCTCGGCCGGCTTGGATGGACGTGAGACCGGTCTCGTTGCTTGGTTGCCACCGTTCGCCAGGGTCGAGGTCGTGCCTTCTTCGTTGTGGGCCCGTATGGGCGGCTCTCGTAGTTGGTGCGGCGATACGTGCAGCCAATGAGTCGGCCACGGATAGCGGTTGGAGTAGTGGCCGCAGACCCACAGCCAAGATTCCAAGAATACGACCGCTCATCAACAGATGAGACATCGTTTCACGATCTCCTCATAGCCAGCCGTTCGCAAATCCTCCCTGACGAAAGCCGTAACGCACCGGCCTAGAGCATGGGCCGCCTTAACGCCGGCCACGCGACACACGGCGCAGCCAGGACACCGAAAAGACATTAGCCTACGGGAGCCACGCCTAGCGGAAGCTAGGGTCAACGATGGGCATGGCGAATTAACTGCAGCAGCCCTGGCCGTTCTTGGGCGTTCCCGCAGACTTGCCCACGTATTGCTCCGGAGTAAGATCGAACTTCTCTTTGCACTTGGAGCCGCAGAAGTAATACGTCTGCCCTTTGTGCTCGGTTCGCCCAGCAGCGGTTGCCGTTTCTATGTCCATACCGCACACAGGATCTTTCACAGCTGTTGTGCTCTTCATTATCATCTCTCCTTCGTGTGTGAATTTTGGGTCGATGATCGCTCGAATGTCGATTGACCGGCTTCAGCACCTCATCATGCACTGCCCCTGCCTCGATCGTGAATCATCTGTCTAGAGCAATGGGGCAGATGATCACGAATAACGAGGCGGGCCGGCACAGACCTACTCAGCCGATTTGCCCCTAGGGATGCCGCTGACAGGGCCAGCAGCATGAGTGCGAACAGGTGAACGTATGGAGGAAATGATACGCATGGTGCTTTCCTCTTGCCCGATTTTCTTTCGCGCGCCCGGTGTCGCTCTGCTCCTGCGGGTTGCACGGCTTGAAAGCCACGATTTCCGGATGAAACGTACTGAAGAATCCGTTTCGCTCACAATTGGTTCTAATGGTTCTGACAGAAACCTTCTCATTTCGGAGATGTCGACGTCTGTTCAAAATAGCTCAGTGGAGGTGTGGGAGGATTGTCTTGGGCACGCCCACAGTGCCTCTGTTAACGAGCGGCCCATTCTCAGTGAGATTCAGCAGCGAATCGCCCAACTTCATGCCCAGCTCACGCCGCAGGATCAAGGGATCAGTGTGGCGCCGGTTGCCTCAAGCGCACAATCCTCCGCTCCTAAAGAGGCCTACTACATTCCAACTCCCCCCATTCGTCTCGTTCCTGGCCTAGGGACTCGTCACCGCAAAACTAGGACATTTCCGGGGTCTGGTCAAAATTGCTCAGAGAACAAGACGCCGGAGAGGTACAGTGACAGGGATGGTGTTCACACCTAACCGAGGAGGCGCTCATGTTATCTC
>JBKJZK010000423.1:0-2025 GCA_046715215.1 Nitrospiraceae bacterium | reverse complement strand
GCGAGCCGGCCTTTCTCGTGCTCCTTGATGGGGTCGAAGATCCGCACAACTTAGGAGCGGTCCTGCGGACGGCCGAAGCGGCGGGTGTCCATGGAGTGTTCATCCCGTAACGCCGTGCAGTCGGCCTGACTTCAGTGGTGGCGAAAGTATCGGCCGGGGCGCTCGATCATATCTCCGTCGGGCGCGTGGGCAATCTGATTCGTCTGATCCAGGACCTCAAAGTGGCCGGCCTATGGGTCTACGGCGTGAACCCCTCGGCGGCGAAGCTCCATACCGACATCGACATGACCGGGCCGATCGCGCTGGTACTTGGAGGAGAAGGGGAAGGCCTTCGCCCCGGGGTGTTGGGAGAGTGCGACGACCACATCAGGATTCCGATGCAGGGGCGCATACAGTCGCTGAATGTCTCAGCTGCAGCAGCCGTCACGCTGTTCGAAGCGGTCCGCCAGCGTAGCAAGGGCGTCGTGCCGGTGGCGAAGCCTAGCCACGACTATTCATGATTACCTACTACGTCGTCCGATCCTCTCGCCCGGCGGGGCTTTTCTCGTTCGGCCTCCTCGACGGACTGCCAGTCCGCCTGCGTTGGCCTTACTTGTGAGAAGCCCCGGCGAGCTTCGGTCTCGAACGCCTCGCGACGGCATTCATGATTAATCCGGGCTAGCGAATCTTGATCGTTCCGTCTTGGATTGCGGTCTTGAGCAGCTGAGCGGTGTTCGACACGCGCATCTTTTTCATCATGTTGGCCCGATGCGCCTCGACGGTCTTGACGCTGATCTTGAGTCGTTGACCGATTTCCTTGTTTTTGAACCCGGCCCAAATCAGTTCAAGAATCTCCTGCTCCCGACTGGTGAGCGACTCAGGCCGCTTTTTGCGGGGTGGCGGGGTCAGATTGGCCAGGGAAGGTTTGGTTTTCGTCTTTGCAGTCCGTGACATTATCTTGTTCTCCTTTAACGAATAAAATAGTACGGTATAATTCACCTTGACGGAGAAACGCGCAAGAGCAAACCCTCGCCCAGCAGGCAGTGAATTATAAGAAGTCTCTCGCCATAAGTAAACTATAGGAAGTTGGCCCCAGTGAAGCTACCTAAATTATTTAATTTGGCATACGAAGTGACGCGGGTGTCCCAAGCCGGAGTCTGCTCCTGAGTCGATTATGCATGAATGGTCTTTCTATCTTGTGGTCGGGACCCTCGGCGCACTGATAGGCAGTTTTCTCAACGTCTGCATCTTCAGACTGCCCCGAGGCGAATCGATCATCTGGCCCGGCTCCCATTGCCCCGCCTGCGCTCACCCGATCGAGTTCTACGACAATATTCCTCTGCTGAGCTACCTGTGGCTTGGTGGACGCTGCCGGGCTTGCCGCGCACCAATTTCAATACGTTACCCTCTCGTCGAAGCCGCCAATGCCCTTGGCTATCTTACAATCTTATGGAATTTCGGTCCAAGCTGGACGGCCGCCCTGTATGCCCTGTTGTTTTCGGGGTTGGTCGTGGTGACGGGAACGGATCTCACTCATAAGATGATCCCCAATGTCATTACCCTGCCGGGAATGGTGGTCGGACTTCTAGGCGCAGTGACCGTTTTGCCGGTGGGTGTGATCAATTCTGTGCTCGGTCTCGCCATGGGAGGCGGCATCCTCTGGCTCCTGGCCTGGCTGAGCCCTTATCTTTTCGGCAAGGAGGGAATGGGAGGTGGCGATATCAAGCTGCTGGCTATGATCGGCGCGTTTCTTGGCTGGAAGCCGGCGCTCCTCACCATCATGATTGGTTCGCTCACTGGTTCTATCATCGGCATCAGCTTGATCGCCCTGCGTATCATCAAGCGTGATGACTATATCCCTTTTGGTCCCTTCCTTGTGTTGGGAGCCCTCCTCTCCATGTTTTTCGCCCAGCCGCTCCTCGATTGGTATCAAGGCCTTCTTAGCCCCGCTCCTTAACACTCTCCCTGTATCTCTCCGGGCGAATCCCTGTATCTAAATAGTGTGGCGCTTCTCAGGTTTTCTTCCTCCTTCTTGGCCGGCAGAGG
>JBKJZK010000422.1:0-5521 GCA_046715215.1 Nitrospiraceae bacterium | reverse complement strand
CGATATTCTGACGCACGGGAAGATTGAACCCGGAAAACAAGAACTGGAATGTATCGACTTCAATCTTCGCACGACGGTGGAAGATGTTTTGGGTCAATTCGCGGAACGGGCGGAGACCAAAGGGCTGGAAATCACCGGACTGGTGCATGCGGCCGTACCGACTGGTCTGCGGGGCGATCCGGGGAGGCTCCGTCAGATTCTCACGAACTTCGTCGGCAATGCGATCAAATTTACGGAACAGGGCGACGTGACGGTTCAAGCCTTTCTTGAGAAGGACTTGGCAGACACCGTCGTCGTCCGGTTCGAAGTTACCGATAGCGGAATCGGCATCCGCCCGGAGGTACAGGCTCGACTCTTCCAACCGTTTACCCAGGCTGACAGCTCCACCTCACGCACATACGGGGGGACCGGTTTAGGGCTCGCGATTTCGAAGCAGCTCGTCGAGCAAATGGGCGGCAGCGTCGGCATCGCCAGTCAACTGGGGCACGGCAGTACATTCTGGTGCACCGCTCACTTCCTCAAACAAACGACGTCCCCCTTGGCCATTGTGCCGTCGGCCGAGTTGACAGGACGCCGTGTCCTGATCGTAGACGACAATGAATCGAACAGGATGATTCTCCATCACCTGGTTACGGGATGGGGCATGGTCGTCGATCAAGCCCGGGATGCCACCTCCGCGATAGGACTGATCGAGCAGCAGGCGGTGAAGGGCCTATCGTACGATGTGGCCATCGTCGATATGTTGATGCCGGGTAAGGATGGATTACAACTCGCCAAGGAACTGAAGGTTCATCCTGTTGGATCTCTCGTCCGTCTTGTAATCCTCACCTCGCTCATTCAGCGAGGGCATGCGGAACTGGCGCGCCAAGCTGGGTTCGTCGCGTATCTCACCAAACCAGCCCGCCACGATCAACTCGCGAACTGTTTGAGAACCGTGCTGGGATTGTCAGGGCTTGTGGGCGAAAGGACGCTGCCAACGGTTACGACGCCGGCACCGCCGTTCATTACGCAACACACCCTCGCAGAAATAGAGTCGACGTCCCGTGTCCTGGTGGCTGAAGACAATCTCATCAATCAGAAACTGACCGTTCGCATGTTAGAAAAACTTGGCTATCAATCGGATGTCGTGGGAAACGGTCAAGAAGCGATGGTGGCATTAGCCCGAAACTCCTATGCCGTGGTTCTGATGGACTGCCAGATGCCGCTCGTCGATGGTTTCGAAGCCACGCGCCTCATTCGCGAACGCGAACAGACGTGCGGGAATGTTGAATTAGGAATGAAAAATGATGAATTGAATATCGTCGATTCTCCTCCCTCCATTCCTCATTCCGCACTCAACATTCATCATTCCCGGCACATCCCCATTGTCGCGTTGACGGCCAATGCCATGAAAGGAGATCGAGAACGCTGTCTCGCGGCCGGTATGGACGATTATTTGATGAAGCCCGTACGAAAAGAAGACCTCAAGGGAGTCCTCGATCGGTGGATTCCTGTGTCCATTCATTCGCAGGCCGCACATGCCGTCGGTGCAGAACACAGCACGGATGGAACAGACGCTGAGCCTCTCTCCGTCATCTTTGATGTGGCTTCGACGTTACGAAACATCGGAGGCGATATGGCACTATTGGAGGAGCTGGTTGAGCTGTTTCTTCAACGCTACCAAGCAATGTTGGAGGCGATCCGCGCAGCCTTGGCCAACAGGGATCAAGAGGCCGTCGAACAGACAGCTCACGCGCTGAAAGGGACTGCCAATAATCTCTGTGCATCGGAAGTGGTATCGTCCGCTGGACAATTGGAAGCGCTTGGCCGACTCGGTACGCTGGTTGAAGGCCCGATGATCTATGCGCAGCTTGAAAAAGCGGTACTCCGCCTTGTTCGACTTCTGGAAAAGCGAAGCCGGCGCCGACGCGACGTCAGAAGGCCTGCCGCATAAGAGCCCCGTGAAACGTGAAGCATGAAACGTATCTTGTACTAGCGTTTCAGGTTTCTAAATATAGCGTCTTAAATAATGCAGCATAATTTCCGCAGCACCGAGTTGGGTTTTCCCCAGCGGTCAAATCACGTTGGGATGGCGGTGCGCACGTCGTCCAAGGGGCGAAGCACCGGTTGTGCGTCGCCATGCGGCGGGGTGCCGGCAAGGAAGGGACCGTGAGCTTCGAGGTGATTTTTTGCGACGCTGAAGCGCAGCCATAACTAAAGCAACGCGACCGTCAGTATCGTCACCGCCATGGCCGCAGGGAGCGTGAGATCGCTAGGAGCCTGTCCGACGTTGTCGTTCGTGACGAGGCGAAGGAGGCTCGGCCAGATGCACGGCTGCAGGCCCGGAAAAACCGGAGATGTATTCACTGGAACAGATTGAGGATTTTTTTGGACCGAGCACGACACAGATGGTCTCAGATCGTTCGCCGCAGTAGAAAGATCAATGTCGGACAGGCTCCTAAGACACCACAGGCGTTGGTTTAGGGGCGGCAGAAGCGGTGGGCGAGATAAAGTAAACTGCCTGCCCTTCAGACTTCGCCGTCTCCACTGCCCGCATAGCCTCTTTGATCAACCCCTCGTGTTCCGTGGCATCCTGAGGATACAGCGCGACGCCAATACGGCACGTCAAGAACAGCTCATGTCCGTCCAAGGTTAACGGAAGCCCCACCGTAGCCAGCAGTTTTTCCACAATGGCCGTTACCTCCTGATGGGAGGTGAGATTGTCGAGAATCATCACGAATTGATCTTGCGCCAGTCGCGCGACCGTTTCCGTGGAACGCAAGACACCCTTGACCCGAGCTGCCTGAACACGCACGAGAACGTTCCCATTCGCTTGGCCTTGACTCTCTGCCATCATCCGGAAATGTTCAAACTCCACCACGAGCAGCGCGAGGGATCGACCGGTTTTTGCGGCGCGGCCTACCGCTTGTCCGAGGAGCGTCCCGAACAAGCGTCTGGTGGGCAGCCCCGTCACGTAATCATAGGTCGATGACAGTTTCGTGGGTTTCTCCGTGGACCTCTCTTGATGGAGTCCGGGGTTCGGATACCGGCCCTTCAGCCACAGTCCTCCAAGAACGAGGAGACTGAGTAGACAGAGCCCCATGAGCGCCACGAGGGGGGACATGACATTGGTAGAAAGTCCCGCGCTTGCCATCAGGTCCTCCAGGGAAAAACTGGAGGTGTCACTGTACGTAAACTGACGCATCGTATTGAAAGTCCTCGTTTCTAACGCCCAATGAAGGGAGGTGAGGCATAGAGTATTTCGGTTGATTGCGGAGCAGACTTGAGAGGTGCTGGGCGAGCAGAAACCGGCATCAGCGGCGTCGAACGAACAAGAGTGGCGCTCCACACCAGCGGCGCCCTTGCGCGCGGAGCGTCGTTCGTGAAGGAATTCCGGAATCTATTGATCTGTCGAATGTTAAATGTCGAATTCTGAATGTTGAATGTTCGGAAATCATCAGATCGTCAGATATCCGACAATTCAACATTCCCAATGTCGCTTCGCAAGGATTGCGATTTCGCGACGACCTGTCATGAATAATGCGGGCCAATGCGGCTCATTGTAGCACTTCGAGCTTCCCCTTTAAGTGAATGACCGCTTTGGTATGGATCTGACACACGCGAGACTCCGTAACTTTAAATATTCTACCGATTTCCTTCATCGTCAATTCTTCACAGTAATACATTGTGAGTACGAGCCGTTCCTTCTCCGGCAATTGCTGGATAGCATTGGCCACCCGCTCACGCTCCCGATCATTGAGGATGATCGCAAGAGGGTCTGGATGATGCGTGTCGGCAAGCATGTCGAGGATTTTGGGGCCGTCCGGCTCATGCAGGTTGGTGGCATCCAAGCTGACCACGACGGCTCCCCAGGACCGCACAAGGAAATCATCCAGTTCGGCTGGAGACAGGTTCATCTCTGTGGCAACTTCTTCATCTGTTGGAGGGCGGCCGAGTCTGCTCAACAATTGGGTATGTGTGCGTTGCAACAACAAAACGCGCTCATGAACCGACCGAGGAATCCAATCCATGGAACGAATTTCGTCCAGCATGGCGCCTCGAATACGAAACTCCGCATAGGTTTTGAACTTCGCTTCCCGATCGGGGTCGTACTTATCCATCGCGTCCATCAATCCAATGATGCCCACCGACATGAGGTCCTCCGCATCCATATAGGCCGGAACACGGTAGGCTAGACGATAGGCCATCGCCTTCACAATATGTGCGAACTCTTTGATGATCTGTTCGCGATGCGAGTCGGATGCGGGGCCTATCTGTTGGCTTCGTTGCGTCGCTGTAGACAACACACTCATGCTGTGTTCCTTATAAAACGTGATGGCACAAGAATACGCGGGAT
The DNA here is from genome assembly GCA_046715215.1 of Nitrospiraceae bacterium. Classification (GTDB taxonomy): domain Bacteria; phylum Nitrospirota; class Nitrospiria; order Nitrospirales; family Nitrospiraceae; genus Palsa-1315. Next base: position 1,185 of record JBKJZK010000422.1, on the reverse strand, counting down.
CGGCATAAACCGGCCCCATCACATTCCCCTGCCATGGAAAATACGCACCGCATCCATACTAAGCGTATAAGAGATCCCCATATCAGAAAGTGCCTCATGGCTCTCACTAAGCTGGCATTTCAGGCGTATTAAAGCGGGGCTATTAGGCTCCATTTGTACGAGCTATCAAGCTCTACTATGCCCTATCTTGCGGGACTACATACTCCGCCACCGATCGGAATTGATTGCCCCGCGAGGTGTCCCGCTAAGTCTGCCCCTACAACAACCAGGAAGGCTCCGCCACTGCCATGCGGCACCGGATGATTTCGCTCACGAGGAAGGAGCAGGACTTCTTCACTAACAGGCTGCGGAAAGACAATTGTGGCACGGTGGAGATTCAATGGCCTGCACGTCTAGCGCTCATTATTTATGACGGTTCGTCTCGAAATTGTGCCAACAGGCCAGGCGGGGGGCACGACGCTAGGGGCTAGAGGAAAGCCGGCGGACTTTTTTCTGCGTCCTGCTACAGGGGGGTGAACAATCCGATCATGGCAGGCTATCGAGATTTCACTGATTTTTTATGCGTCGCCAGCGGCCATTGTAGCCCCGATAGCTTCTCCGGGGGGGAATCGCGGATGAAAAAGGCCGCAGCTTGAGCGCGCCGGGTCACTTTCATCTTCTGAAAGATGAACCGGATATAGTTCTTCACGGTCTTATCGCTCAGTTCGAGCGATACGCCGATCTCCTTATTCGTTTTTCCCTCGGCAACGAGCGCGAGAACACGCTGCTGCTGGGTGGAGAGGGTCGTCCGCCGGGACTCGGATGCCTCCTCTTTCTGCAACCGCATGCGGGTCAAGAGCGGCTGAGTAATGGCCGGATCGAGGACCGACTGCCCCTGGGCCACGGCATGAATGGCTCGCAGCAACCCCTCGGCATTCACGTGTTTCAACAGATAACCAGACGCCCCTCCAACGACCGCGGCGAGCACCCCCTCATCGTCCTGATAGGAAGTGAGAAAAAGCACACGCGTGGCGGGGCAGGAATCCCTGATGGCACGACAGGCCTCCACTCCGCTACCTCCGGGTAAGCGGACGTCCATCAGTACCACATCCGGTTTAAGGCGGCAGGATTCAACCACGGCATCCGTGGCGGTAGCCGCTTCGCCGACCACCTTGATACCGTCCTGTCGACTCAGCACGGTCTGCA
>JBKJZK010000421.1:0-4518 GCA_046715215.1 Nitrospiraceae bacterium | reverse complement strand
GGTAAGTCGTCCGCACCGACCGAACTGGCTCACGATCTCGACCGCACCATTACGCCGCCTTCAGGATCCGCTGTTTCGCACCCAGCGGGGTCACGCGATTCTGTGCAATCAACGGATCGAGGACCAGCCCGCAATTGATACAGCGGAGCACCGCGGCTTCCTGCGAAAACTCCGGTCGCCACTCTTTCACCATCAGCCCTTTGCATTTTTGACAGGTCATCGTGTCCACCTCCTGCTCTCATGTGTTTTAGCACCGACGAGTCGGACCTTGCACAAGGGAACTCTAGCATCTCAAGATTAATAGGGTGTTAACTGACAGTTATAACTCTCTAATGTCTATACATGACGACATGCATGATGTTGCGGTGATCGGTGCGGGCGCCGCCGGGCTGGCAGCCTCGATTTTCGCGGCAGAGGCGGCCGCAAAGGGCGACCGTCCGCAGAAGATCGCCCTTCTTGATGGTGTGAAAACGATCGGTGCCAAGATCCTCTTCTCCGGGGGCGGCCGCTGTAATGTCACGCACGAGGTCGTCATCCCCACCGACTACTTTGGCAATCGCCGGATCATCAAGAACGTGCTGGCGGCGTTCTCCGTTGAGCAGACCGTGAAGTGGTTTGCCTCGGTAGGGGTCGAGCTCAAACGCGAAGAGACCGGGAAGCTTTTCCCGGTGACCGACAAAGCCCGGACCGTCCTGCATGCGCTTGTCGAGCGGTGTCGTGAACTTGGGGTTGAGGTTCAGCCGAACCATCGCGTGGGTAATATCGAGCGTGTCACGGATCATGGCGATGGATTTATAATTCACCATTCGCAAGGAGTCTTACACGCAAGGAAGGTCATTCTGGCGACCGGAGGCCGATCGATTCCCAAGTCGGGGAGTGACGGGTTTGGGTACAGCCTCGTCCATCGACTCGGCCATCACGTGACGGCCACCGTCCCGGCACTCGTGCCGCTGGTGCTCGACGACCGGATGTTTCACAAGACACTCTCCGGTCTTTCGCATGACGTCGAGTTGACCACAGTGGTGAAGGGTCGCAACGTCGACTGCCGGACGGGGAGTTTACTCTGGACCCACTTCGGCATCAGTGGGCCAGTGGTCATGGACGTGAGCCGCTTCTGGTGCCTGGCACAGGAGCAAAAGGAAGCCGTGACCGTCTATGGGAACTTTCTGCCTGGTCAGACGCAGGAACAGGTGCGGGAGTGGTTCATGGAGCAGATGCGAGACAATCCCCGACGCTCACTGGGCAAGACATTGGCGCAACGGCTTCCCCAACGATTCGCTGAGGCGGTCATTCATCATGTCGGATGCGAGGTGCACACGACTATCGCCCAACTGCAGCGCAAGGATAGAGACCACATCCTCACTGCACTGACCAAGTTTCGATTTTCCATCGCGCAGGATCGCGGCTGGAACTATGCAGAGGTGACAGCGGGTGGGGTCCCTCTCGAAGAAATCAGTTTCAGGACGATGGAATCCAAGGTCGTGCCAGGCCTCTATCTGATTGGCGAGATCCTGGACTGTGATGGCCGGATCGGTGGCTTCAACTTTCAATGGGCCTGGGCGACGGGATTTCTGGCGGGCCGGGCGGTTTCCGCAAGTGTGTGTGCAGATGGTGAGGTTCGCCGATGAACATCCCGTTTCTCTCAACGCGGTTTTTCCGCACGGAAGCTTCGATTTCTTGACAGAGAGAAAGAGATCATCTATCCGTGGACAAGAGAGAGTCAGTCTGTCGGCAAGTCCGCGCATGGGAACTAGCAGGATGCTTAGAAAAACTATTTCGACACGCCAGAACTTCGGTGGTCTGCCCATGTGGCGCAATAGCATTACTCTCCCGCAGGATGCTCAAAAAGGCTGTTCAGCAAGGCCGCAGCGAGCAAGGGGCCGAAGCGTACCCTCTGGGGCGCACGGTGCGACGAATAAGGAGCACCAAGTCTGTGTGCGCCGCCGGGTGGTGAGGCGGCCGGGTCCCTGTTGAGGGTCTGAACGTTGCGAGAACGCCGCTTGGGAAAAGGCGCGTCTAGGCGCGCCGGGGTCGGGCGGGTGAGAAGGACGACTTTTTCAGCATACTGCTAGAAGGAACAGATGATATGGGGCGCATCCTGAGCTGCCCGCGGTGCCAGAAGGACGGCCTCTTGCAGTCTCACCCGCAATCGCCACGCGAGCACCTCGCCTCCTTCTTCTTCGTGGTGCCATTCCGCTGTCCATCGTGCAGTCATCGCTTTCTGGCGTCCCGTCTTTGGCTGGATCAACCCACCCATTCGATCGATCGCCGCGAACACCTCCGGATTCCCGTGAGACTCTATCTCTCATTTTCCGGGGGCAAGGTCCGCGGTGAGGGAACGGTGCTCGATCTCTCGATGGGCGGCTGTATCATCAAGAGCGGGACCCAGGTTCATACGGACGACATCTTCTATCTGCAATTGTCGCTTAGTGAAGGTGAACCCCCTCTTGAAGTGGCCGCGATGGTCCGTTCTGTGAGTGCTCGTGGCATCGCCTTTCAGTTCCTTCGTGCCGCCCAAGAGCACAAGCGCCTGTTTGCTTTCGTCCAGGCCCAGACACCGGATCAGCCGGACAAATCCTCGCTCAACCACGGTGTCGCCGCCTGAGCAGGCCGGCGAATCCCTTCCTCTCATCCCATCGCCAACACAATAGGTTCGACGCGAGTTGCAGGATGCTCAAAAGGCTGTTCAGAGAGGCTGCAACATGTGTAACAGGGTGAGGTCAAGGTTGAGCGGAGACCTGAATTTCTTAATCTCAGCCTTGGCCTGAGCCTTAACCATTTAGAAAGCTGGGGGGCTTTTTCAGCATTATGCTAGGTCGGAGTTTCCCAGGCAGAGTGAAGCGGATGGTTATTGATCAGGTCCTCGTGCCCAGCGAGGTCATAGGGTTCAATGGTGAGGTCCTGTTCATTGAGCGGTTCCGGGCAGGCAGGGGAGCAGAGGTACGTACGATACGACTCAGCCTTCTCCTTCGTGGCGAACCGGCACAACCCATATTCCGGCATCCCGGAGGAGGGATGCCAAAACGCCAGCTCAATCGCACTCCCCTGGTAGATGCCGAGGGTGCGGTGTTTGATCTGAAACCCGCCGGGCAAATGTGAAGAGGGCTCAAGCGACATCGGACGGCCTTATCTCCGTATCATAATGGTTTTCCTCATGATAGCATGAGCGATCCCCTGCGCTATAGACCGGTGCGGGCGAGAAGGAGGACAGCCATGAGCCGTCGCATTTCGGTATTCACCACCATCGCCATCACGGTTCTGTTCGCCGGAGGCTCAGGGTGCGGCTACAACGATCTCCAGGGATTAGACGAAGACACCAAGGTCGCCTGGAGCGAAGTGGTCAATCAGTACCAGCGGCGGGCCGATCTGATCCCGAACCTGGTCGCAACCGTCAAAGGCTATGCCGCGCATGAGAAGGATACGCTCGAAGGGGTGGTCCAGGCGCGTGCGCAAGCCACGGGGATTCAAGTGACGCCTGAAACTTTAAAAGATCCGGCCGCCTTCGAACAATTCCAAAAGGCGCAGGCAGGCCTCACGTCAGCGTTAGGCCGCCTCATCGCTATTGCAGAGAATTACCCTAATCTGAAAGCCGATCAGAACTTCCGTGATCTCCAAAGTCAACTCGAAGGGACAGAGAATCGCGTTGCGGTTGCCCGCAAGCGGTACATCGATCGTGTGGCGGAGTACAACAAGATGGTCCGCTACTTTCCGACGAATCTGACGGCCAAGTTTATGCTTCACATGGAGGAGAAACCGAATTTCACCGTGGCAGATGAGAAAGCTGTGGCGAAGCCGCCAGAGGTGAAGTTCTAGTGAGCGCAGGTACAGATCGAGGCTGAGGTTGAGGGGCAGAATTCGAAAGCAGACAGTCAGCTTCGTCCTCGCTTGCGTCTTATCCTTAGCCTCAGCCTTAACCCCTCTTTCCTTCGCGCTCGACGTGCCGCCACTCACAGGGCGCGTCGTCGATCTCGCCCAAGTGCTGCCGCCCAACACGGTCGAATCACTCACCGCGCGACTCAAGGCGCACGAAGAGACCACCAGTAACCAAGTCACGGTGCTCGTGCTCCCGTCCCTCGAAGAGGAACCGCTCGAATCGTTCTCCCACCGTGTCGCGACGACGTGGAGGCTGGGTCAGAAAGGAACCGACAACGGGGTCCTGCTCTTGGTGGCCCTGAAGGAACGCAAGATTCGTATTGAAGTCGGCTATGGGTTGGAAGGCGCACTGACCGATGCGCGGTCGGCGCAGATCATCAGACATGAAATCGTCCCACAGTTTCGCGCCGGCGATGTGCCAGGCGGGGTGGCCGCAGGGGTGGACGCGATTCTGAAGACGATTGAAGGAACCTATCAGGCCCCCGACAAGCCGGCTCCTGGGCTGGACAGCGATGGCATGGGACAGGCTGTTGTGGCGGTGATTGTTGGATTAATCGTCGGGTTGGGCCTCATGAGCGTCCATCGCCTCCTCGGCCCGGTCGCCGGCACAGGACTCTCCGTATTGCTCGCGCCTTGGCTGGTGCC
>JBKJZK010000420.1:0-3353 GCA_046715215.1 Nitrospiraceae bacterium | reverse complement strand
GGATACAACAGTCTTTCAGGAAGAAGTCGGCGCCCGGTTTAGAAATTGGAGACACCGTCCGCGTGCACGTGAAAGTGGTCGAAGGGGAAAAAGAGCGCATTCAGGTGTTCGAAGGTGCGGTGATCGCTCGTAAGGGGCTGCTGAACACGGAGACCTTCACGGTGCGCAAAGTCTCCTACGGCGTCGGTGTGGAACGAATTTTTCCACTCCATTCGCCGATCGTCACGCGCGTCGAAGTCATGCGCCAAGGCAAGGTGCGTCGGGCCAAGCTGTATTATCTTCGAGGGAAGAAGGGCAAGTTTGCTAAGGTCGAAGATCGGGAGTTCGTCGCGAGTGTGAAGGGGCAGCCCGGGGTCACCCGTAAGGCCGAAGAGCCGGCCGGAGCCGCCTCTGCTTCGAAGCCGTAGCAGGTTTTAGAAAACTATGTTGGCACGCTAGAATTTTGATGGTGCGTAGCCGACGGACTTTTTCAGCATTCAGTCAGTTTCATTCCTTCGTCCCGTCGACCACGAGTGTCGGGTGCCCTTTCAACGGACGCATCGCGGGGCCAGATCGTGGGACCTACCGACGAATTTGAATTGGAAGCCCGGCGGCGCGGCTATCGCCGGATCGCCGGTCTGGATGAAGCCGGACGGGGCCCTCTGGCGGGCCCTGTGGTTGCGGCAGCGGTTATCCTGCCCACTCGTTGCCGCTTGGTCGGTGTCAATGATTCCAAACAAGTCTCCGAGTCTGAGCGCGCGCGTCTCTACGAGGTTATTGTCCGGCGGGCACATGCGGTCGGCGTAGGGGTCGCCACAGAGCAGGAGATCGACCGCCTCAATATTTTAGAAGCGACTCGCCTGGCCATGCGTCGTGCGCTGGCATCGTTGATTCCCCCGGCGGACTGCCTCTTGATCGATGCTGTAACATTGTCGCATCTCGCCATTCCCTCACGCGCTATCATTAAGGGTGATACGTTGTCGATGTCGATTGCTGCCGCTTCGATCGTGGCAAAAGTCACGCGCGATCGCATGATGGTGGCGTATCACCGGGCCTATCCTGAGTATAATTTCCTCTCCCATAAAGGGTATGGGACGGAAGAGCATTTGCAGCGGCTTGCTCAACATGGCCCCTGCGCGATTCATCGGCGCACGTTCGCGCCACTCGCACAGCTCTTGGGTGGAAATAGCGCTAGGTGGCCCCTCTTGCGTACCGGCCTGGGCGAATCTTCACGGACGAATCAGTGACCATCCTTGATCCCCGGAGGCTTTTTGGTCAAGAAGGGGAATCGGCGGCAGAGCAGTATCTGCGGCACAAGGGGTATCGGATCGTGGCACGCAATCTGCGTTCGTCGTTGGGGGAGCTGGACCTAGTGGCTGAAGACGGTCAGGTGCTGGTCTTTGTGGAGGTGAAGGCGCGTCGGACCGACGCGTTCGGCGGAGCCATCTATGCCGTCCATCAACGGAAGCAGGAGAAGTTGATCCGGTTAGCCGCCCAATATTTGGCCCGCCACCACATCAAAGATCGGCTATGCAGATTCGATGTCGTCTTGCTGCAAGGCTCGGGCGCCGTCGTCCCGCAGATCGAGCATATTCAGAGCGCCTTCGAAGTGTCCGGAGACGATCTCCGTTGGTAGGCCGACGATGATTCAATTGATCCACGTGTCGAAACAGTACGATCAGCGTCCGGCGCTCTCGGACGTCAGTCTCGAGATCGGCAAGGGAGAATTTGTCCTCCTTATGGGGCCCAGTGGAGCGGGCAAGTCGACGCTGTTGCGGATGCTCATCGGGGACGAACGGCCCGACGAGGGGCAGATCTTCGTCCACCAGAAAAACGTGACGAAGCTCAAGCCGTCTGACATTCCGTATCTGCGCCGCAAGGTGGGAACGGTGTTTCAAGACTTTCGGTTGTTGCCGAAGAAGTCCGTCTTCAACAATGTCGCGCTGCCCTTGCTGGTGCAAGGAGTTTCTTCTGCCGACATTCGTCGGAAAGTTACGGAGGCGTTACGGGCGGTCGGTGTCGAGCACAAGCGAGATCAGCTTCCTGCGGGTCTCTCGACAGGAGAGCAGCAGCGGGTGTGCATCGCGCGTGCGATTGTGAATGGTCCGGTCGTCCTGTTGGCGGATGAGCCGACCGGAAATTTAGACCCTGCCCTGACGGCCGAGATCATCGAATTGTTTAAACTCATTAACGCGCGCGGCACAACGGTCGTGGTGGCGACGCATGATCCTCTGGTCATGGGGCAAGTGAATCGCCGGGTGCTCACATTGTCACAGGGCCGGTTGCTGCCGGAACGGCGGGTGATGGGGTGAGGACGCTCTCGTATCTCCTCAGAGAATCCTGGGTCAATATGCGGACCAACCGGATGACGACGATGGTCGCCATTTTGACCACGGCCTTTACATTGGCCTGTGTCGGCGTCTTCTTGCTGCTCTATGTCAACCTGCGTGCGGCAGCCGGATGGCTCCAGGATGATATCAAGATCATGGTGTATCTTGATGAACGGCTCGCCTCCGATTCGGTCGTCGAGGTAGAGCAGCATTTGCGGGGTGATCGTGCCGTCGCCTCACTGCTGTTTATCTCGAAAGAGCAGGCGCTGGGAGAATTCAAGGCGCAATTTCCTTCGGAGTCTCACCTGCTTGAGGGGCTGGGCCAGAATCCCTTACCGGCCTCCTTCGTAGTGGCACTCAGCCCGTCGTTCCGTGCGCCTGACGCGGTCAAGCGATGGGCGGAACGGGTCAGGCAGTTCGCCGGCGTCTCCAAGGTTGACTATAATCAAGATTGGATCGACGCCCTCGCGACGGTGTTTCGATCGATTGAGTTGGTTGCCATCGGTATCGGTGTCATTCTTTCGGCCGCTGCCGTGACCATTATCGCCAATACCATTCGCCTCACGCTGTTTGCCCGACGGGATGAGATTGCCATTTTGCGTCTCATCGGGGCGACGACCAGCTTTATTCGTATTCCATATCTGTTGGAGGGCGCGGTGCTTGGTGCCTTGGGCAGCATACTCTCGCTGGTCATGCTCAAGTTCATGTACGAATTGTTTCGGCAGCAAATGCGAACGACGGGACGATTTGCCGGGCTCGACAACCTCATGGCATTCTTTCCCCCGTCAGTCTGTCTTGCCCTGGTTGCGGTGGGGATGGGGCTCGGGTTTGCAGGCAGCTTCGTGTCGATACGGCGTTTCGGTGAGGCTAAGGCATGAGGTGTTGGACGGGGCTCAGGGTCGGAGTCATGATCTGGGGGCTGCTGGGTGTTTCCTGGCCGACGGGTGCGGTTGCCGATCCGATCACCGACAAGATTTATAAATTAATCTTGGACCTCGGAGATCTAAAATATCATATTGTTGTGACTCGGAAGATGTGCTTTTT
>JBKJZK010000419.1:0-2384 GCA_046715215.1 Nitrospiraceae bacterium | reverse complement strand
CCAGGAAAATTTCTCGATCAGCTCTTGGCGAGTAAAGAGTTCCTGATCTCCGTGTGACCACCCAAGCCGAACGAGATAATTCACCATAGCCTCCGGCAGGTACCCCATGTCTTTATAGGCCATGATCGAGGTGGCCCCATGCCGCTTGGAAAGGCGGGCTTTGTCCGAGCCCAGAATCATCGGCAGATGCCCGAACTGAGGGACTGGAAACCCAAGCGCTTGGAAGATCGGGACCTGCCGCGGCGTGTTGGTCAGGTGATCGTCTCCCCGCACCACGTGGGTGATGTTCATCATCGCATCATCAACCACCACTGAAAAGTTGTACGTCGGATAGCCGTTCGACCGGAGAATGATCAGATCGTCCTGCACATTGTTATCGAAGACGATCTTGCCCTTGATGAGATCGTCGACCACGGTCTCTCCCTCTTGCGGAGCCTTGAAACGCAGGGCCGCATCGCCGACCGGATTTGTGAGGTTACGATCACGGCAACGCCCGTCGTATTTCGGTGACAGCCCCTTGGCCTCGGCTTCCTTACGCCGTGCGTCGAGTTCTTCGGCTTTGCACGCGCACCAATAGGCCTGTCCCTGCTCAAGAAGCTGCATAGCATGGCTCTGATAGAGGGCCATGCGCTCGGTCTGACGGAAAGGTCCCTCGTCCCAATCGAGTCCAACCCACTTCATTCCCTCAATAATGGCTTGGATGGATTCATCGGTCGAGCGGCTCTGGTCCGTGTCTTCGATACGGAGGACAAAGACGCCCTTCTGCTGGCGGGCAAAGAGCCAATTGAACAGCGCCGTGCGAACACCACCGATGTGGAGAACACCAGTTGGGCTAGGCGCGAATCTGACCCTGACTTGATTCATACGAATAAACCGTGTCGTTGGAGAAACGGTCGGTATCTATAACACGGGCTGAAAAGTGTTGTACAGAATAGGCTATCGTGCACCCTTTCATCTGGAGCGGCCTTCTGGTAAGAGAGCAAGAGGGAGATCGCGATGGCGGGACTCACACAACCGGCGACGGTCCTCTCGGTCATGGATCTCACACCCCACGTTCGCCAACTGATTGTTCTTCCGAAGATTCAGAGGATCTTATTCCAACCAGGTCAGTGGGTCTCCTTACAGTTACCGGCAGGCGCTAAACCACCCCTCAATCGCGCTTATTCAATGGCAGAACCTCCCTCTCCTGCAGGACAACTCACTCTGGTTCTTGATCGAGTCAAGGATGGAATAGGTTCGAGCTATCTCTACGGGCTCAAGCCCGGCGATGAGCTGCTGCTGTCTGGCCCCTATGGGAACTTCGTATTGCCCCTCTCATTCGATCGAGATCTGCTCCTCATCAGTCGCTATACAGGCTTGGTTCCGCTCCATTGCATATTGAAACAGCTGGCGGCGTCAGGCGCACTGCCAGAGTCCATTCTGATTGCGGTCGGTCCGGCTGAGGATGAATGGCTCTACCACAGTGAGTTGCTCGCCTTAGCTGCGCGACACCCATCGTTCCGATATATGCCAATGGCGGTGAATGGAACGGACCTGGAGGTGGTCGAGGCGACTGTGAAATTGCTTCGGCCCCTCGTCACCGGCAAACCGAAAGCGACGCCACTGCTCAGTGGGATCAAAGGATTCGTGCGGCCGGTGCGCGCTTATCTCATGGAGGCAGGATACGATCGAAAAGAAGTGAAAACTGAAACGTACAATTAATTAATGCCCTTCTCTCACCAGATTTTTATTGACCGCCGGAATCTCGACAACAATGTCTTTCGTCCCGTTTGGCACACATTGGCAACCGAGCCGTGACTGCAACGTGGTCATCGGTGCTTCTTCCAGCTGGTCAAATTCATCGTCTGTGCCTTCGTTACAACTTTCAAGCCCTTGTTTCACGATGACGTGGCAGGTCGAACAGGCGCAGACCCCCCCGCAGACATGTTCCAGCGAAACCCCATTGCCCATCGCCACATCCAAAAGACTCCCTGGGAGACCCGTCGGACCGTAGGGAATCTTGGCTGGATCAACCTCAACCTTCGTTACTACGTCGTCGGGAGCGATAAATGTTATGGTATAGGCCTGGCTAGGAAGCTCGTAATCAGCTTTCTTAATATAGGGATTGGTTCCACCCATATGCCCGTTCCTTTCTCAGCCTAACTCAGCCTTATTTCCCGCTGTTGACAGCTTCGAAAGCTGCGTGCTATTCTTAGTCCGACCTTATTGATCGGAGACCATTATAGTCTCCGACCGTGGAGATCGGCAATAGCAATGTTGAAGATTTCGAAAAAAGCAGATTATGCCCTCATGGCCCTTCAGCACATCGCTGCTGTCCAGTTCGGCGACGTGACGCCTGGGCGCGTGGTGAATACGAAGGAGATCGCGGAGGAATATAACATCCC
>JBKJZK010000418.1:0-2753 GCA_046715215.1 Nitrospiraceae bacterium | reverse complement strand
TGTGCTCTATGGTGAAGTCCTCGAAATGTCCGGCGGGGTGTTAATTATCAAGACTGCCGCAGCTGCAGACAATATCATCAAGATAAACTGGGCCAGCGTGTCGAAACTGGCCATCAACCATCAAATCCCCTTTCACCTGAAAGAAGGCTCAGTGCTGATCGGCACGGCAACTGAGGGCCCCAACGGTACCATCAATGTACGAGCTGAGCCGCTGAAGGGGACGATGGAGGTTCCGATGGATTCGATCTTTGCACTGAATCCACTCATCCAAGCCCCGGTCATCTATACAGGCAGTCTGACCGGTGGCTTTTCACAAACAACCGGGAACAGCCATCTCAAGAATGCCAGCTTGCTCGGAGACTTCGTGGCCCGAAGTGAGCAGCTCCGCCTGTCGATCAATGGTCGCTACGTCTACGGTGATACCGCGAACACCCTCATCGCTCGAAACGCGCGCGGGACGATCAAGCTGGACTTTTTTATTACCAAACGTTTGTTCTGGTTCGTGTCCTCCTACTTTGAGAACGATCGGTTTCAGGACCTCAAAATGCGAACCGCCCTTGCCAGCGGACCGGGCTATCAGTTTATCGATCGTGGAGATTTTTCAGGTATCTTGAAGGATATGATGTTATATGCCGAAGCCGGCGTCGCCTACTTTAATGAAGATTTCCGGGTCGCGGATGATGCTTCCTCCCTTAGAGCCCGCTGGTCGCTCAAACTCAACTGGCCACTCTTGGATGATCGCATCACTATCTACCACTACGATGAAGTGTACCCGTCATTACAAAATACCAAGGATTATTTTTTGACGATGGACAGCGGCGTCCGTTTTAAACTCATCGAGGGCTTCGTGAGCAGCTTCCAGGTGACGACACGATTTAACAGCAAACCGGCGCAGGGCACAGGGGATACCGACAACTTGTATCTCATGACCTTGGGCTATAGCTTCGATACGACCCGGAAACGGTAGTCCTGGCAGTAGCCAATGCAGTACACCCTAATCTCGTGAGGAGGAGCTATGCTGAAAGAGTTTAAAGACTTCGCCCTGAAGGGCAACGTGCTCGACATGGCGATCGGTGTCATTATCGGCGGAGCGTTCGGGAAAATCGTCTCGTCGCTCGTGAGCGACGTGCTGATGCCGCCGATCGGCTTGCTGATGGGCAAAGTCGATTTCTCGAGTCTCTTCCTCAATATGTCAGGAACACCACAGCCGTCTCTCGCAGCGGCGAAATCCGCGGGAACCCCGACGCTCAACTACGGAGTGTTTCTGCAAAGCGTGTTCGACTTCATCATCATTGCGTTCGTGATCTTCATGCTGATCAAGCAGGTCAATCGATTCAAGAAAGAACCGCCTCCAGCACCGACCCCGGGTCCGACGAATGAAGAGAAGTTGTTGATGGAGATCAGAGACGCACTGAAGGGACGGGATTGAGCATCAACACCCTGCACGTCACAGCTGGCGGCCACTTTCCTCGCAATTCCCCACCACAATGGACTCCCCTGCAACGGGACACCCACGTTGGTCCTGTGCAGGCACTGCCCAGGCCATGAGCGCTCAGCCAGGCCTTCGACTCCGCCGATCACTAGGTTAGGCCTGAGGCGCCGGCCATCACGTCCGAATGATGCGATCGCTCCATCCGTCGCGACCAGTAAAGGCAGCACGTCAATGCGATCGCTGGAGTCGTCGCGAATGAGTCGGGCGCCCGGCCCAACGATGTCCTCAACATCTGTGCGGACCTTGGGATCGCCCCACATCAGGCCGCCGACCAGAGGCTCGCCGGACTCATCGAGCGTGACATGGTGACCGAGAAGCCGATGGTGTGTTCTGGCCGTGATCACAAGACCTTGCGCGTTTTCAACATGCACGACACGATCCCCCTCGATGCCGAGCGGCCCGATGCGCGCGTGATTCAGCGGTTCACCGGCCATCGACTTGACCGGGTATCGCCATATCTGTGCAACTTTCATGGTGTGAACTCCTCCGATAAAGGGGACGGCCTTCTCATGGCGAAAGCCATCACGATTTTACTGTAAGAAGTTGGGCCTCTAGCTCGGTAATTCGCCTCTTCAAGGGACTCACGAGCTCGTTGACCTCTTCTGCCGAGTACCGGGGCGTGATGTACTTCGGACAATTCCAGTCGAATGAGACGACGTCGATGAAGACCAGCCGCTCCACCGCCGACTGCATCTTTGGGTCGGCGAGTTTCGCAACAAGTTCAGGATAGGCACGGGCATCTTCGACACGGGCATGGCCAAGTATCTTCAGCCGTTCGCGGTTCTTATAGTCCATGAGAAACAGCGCCACACGGTTGTTCACTGAAACGTTGCCGGTCGTTAGCAGCTGTCGGTTCCCTTTGTAGTCAGTAAAAGCCAGCGTCGTCTCATTGACCACCCGCAAAAACCCCTGAGGCCCGCCGCGATGCTGAATGTAGGGCCACCCGCTTTCGTTGATTGAGCCCAAGTAGAAGCTGTCCCGAACTGCAATAAACTCGGCTTCTGCCTGGCTCAGGGGGTCTCGTTCGGGAGCGCCGACGATCTTGCCGACATTCCCGTAATACTGTTTCTGTGCACGGCACACCGAATCAGTAAAGCTTAGATCAAGGTATTTCGTTGCCATCGTGTCTCCCTGTTCGTTTTCAGCCCCATCATATTCAGGAGACGGCCTTCCGTCCGTCTCCTGGGAATCGCCTCAGAACACGACTGTATTCCACCCCTCCGCGATGTACCGACGAAGGCTCAAGAGTCCCGCGGTTCCG
>JBKJZK010000417.1:0-7964 GCA_046715215.1 Nitrospiraceae bacterium | reverse complement strand
AATTGCAAAATTATCCCGCGCGCGCGCGGCGAGAAGTTATTGAACCCCGGTGAAATCACGTTCTGTGTGATGGCGCGGTCGGAAACGAATGAACGGAATCGCCTGGCTTCCGCGTCGATTGGGTTGGCGATCCCGACCGATCGTCGAACCTACGGGTATCTGTCCGAACACCATGCGCATGGTGAAACGGATGAAGAGACGGGTGAGTATACGGAAGACTTGGCGGCGCAAATGTTGGCCACGACGCTCGGTGTCGAGTTCGATCCGAACATCGCGTGGAAAGAACGGGAACAAGTGTTCAAAATGGCCGGCAAGATCGTTCGGACCCTCAACATCACCCAATCCGCTATCGGAAAACCCAATCGCTGGACGACGGTGATCGCATTGGCCGTGTTCATCCCAGAAGAAAATCTGCCGAAGCGGCGTCGGTAATCCCGCCGCGTGAGCATACGCCCATGACACTTCCTGCCGGATGGGAAGGTATCGACGAGAACTTCCTCGGGCTCGAAGAGCCCTGGTGCCATCCTGATCAGGCGGGCGTCTATGTCCTGCCTGCGCCCTACGAACATACCTCCAGTTATGTGCTGGGGTCCGATCGAGGCCCGTCAGCCATCATTGAGGCATCTCAACAAGTCGAGTTATACGACGAAACACTCCGGTGTGAGCCCTATCGAGAGTGGGGCGGGATTGCCACCATCCGCTCGCTCGATCTTGGCGGCAAAGTCGATCGGCAGGCAGTGGACGCAATTGAGTCGTTTGTCACTCCCCATGTCGGCACCGGACGGTTTGTGGTCACCTTGACTGGGGAACATACCGGCGCGCTTGGGGCCATCCGAGCCCATGCCCGGCGCTATCCTGATCTTTGTGTAGTGCAAATCGATGCGCATGGCGACTTGCGGAAGGCCTATCAAGGGAACCCGTATAGCCACGCCAGCGTGATGGCCCGCGTGGTCGACGACGGTTTGCCGTTAGTCCAAGTCGGCATTCGTTCCATTTCTCCCGAGGAAATCGATCGCATTAAGAGCACCGATCGAATTGCCACGTTCTTTGCCGCCGAGATTCTTGACCCGTCAGGCCCCTACGAAGGCAAGGCCTCCCGCTGGGTTCCCGAGGTGGTGAAGGCCTGTCGTGGGCCGGTATACCTGACCTTCGATTGCGACGGGCTTGATGCCTCGTTGGTCCCCGCGCTCGGCACTCCCGAGCCTGGCGGGTTGGGGTGGTACGACACGGTGAGCCTCGTGACGGCCTTGGCCAATGGACCTGGTATCCTGGGGATGGATATCAGCGAGATGGCCCCGATCGAAGGGTTTGTCGCTCCCCAGTTTTGTATCGCCCGATTGATCTACCGCATGCTGGGACGGATCAAAGCGGGCCGTCGCGTCCACTGAAACGGCATACATACGCTGTGACCGACAAGCTTCGAATCAATAAATTTTTTACACACCACGGCATGTGTTCTCGCCGAGAGGCCGATCGGCTGATCGAATCCGGTCGCGTGACCATCAATCAGCGGGTGGCTCGTTTGGGAGATCAGGTCGGTCCTGACGACGCCATCGCGCGAGATGGACAGGTGATTCCCTGGGGGACGACCTCGCTCTATATCAAATATTACAAGCCGGTGGGTGTGACGACGACCAGTGAGTCGTATGTGCCTCGTAATATCATAGCGGAAATCGGCCATCCGGAGCGGATCTTTCCGATCGGCCGACTCGACAAGGACTCATCCGGCCTCATCCTTCTCACGAACGACGGGGACATCGTGAACGAGATTCTACGAACTGAGCACGGGCATGAACGGGAATACGAGGTGTCAGTCGATCATCCATTCGATCAGACGTTTATCGACCGCATGGCTCAAGGGGTCGTCATTCTCGAGCACCCGACCAAACCCTGCCGGATTGAACGACTGGGTCCCGCGCGGTTCCGCATCATCCTCACCGAAGGACGCAACCGACAGATTCGGCGTATGTGCCAAGTCTTGGGGTATCGGGTACTCACGCTGCATCGTGTTCGGATCATGCATGTGACGCTTGATGGATTGATAGCAGGTACGTGGAAACCACTCACTGGAGAAGAACGTGCCCAGCTCTTTCAAGCTGTCGGACGAGGCAGCAATCAGGGTGATAAGCAGGAAGGATGACCCGGACGCGAACTACTACAGAGGGAAGGGATAAATGCACTTACCAGCACGATAAGGCACGCAGGGGGAAGGCTCTTTAATCCGCCATATTCCCGGGTTAGATGAGGAGACCACACGCTGGGATTTTTGTCATTGCACGGTTGAGACCACAAAACCACTTAAATATTTTAACTTGGATTCGATCATAAACCTCCGACAACGATTGATCGCCTGAAGATTTAGCCTTGTTTCGTCCCAGTCTCGCCGACGGGCGCCTCCATTGACAACCACGCCGTCGGAACTCACACTAGCCTGCGCATCGTCCACGGAGAACAACACCCAGTATGGTCACCACGTGGTGGAGCCCCCAACTCAATGCCCTGCTTGGCAGCCTTGTCGTGGCAACGGGTGCCTGGCTGGCGTGGGACTCGTTCTCACCCTGGGGAGTCTTTCTCGTCACAGGAGGCGTCGCAGGGTTTCTGATCTGGCAGGGGCGCACGATTGGACTGGTCTGGGCCTGGGCCACCCTGCTGCTTGGCCTGGAGAGTCTTGCGTGGCCCATCTTCACGATGGTTCAGGTCCGCTCGACCACGACAGAGCCGACCGACGAACAAATGGGGACGATCCTCTCAGCCGTTGTGACGGGACTCCTCTCGGCAGTCTTTTGGATTACGATCTCCTATGGGCTCTTCAAGCGAGCGAGCCAGCCCATCGCCGCCTCATCAACCGATGCAACCGACAGCCCGCAATCAGAACGCCTCCGCAGACACAGGTAAGACCTACCACATCTCGATCGGATCGACGTCGACATCGAATTTGATGGCTCGACGCTGATAGGTCCGTTCCATATCCTTGACCGTGATCCGCACCACTTCGAGCCCCGCTTCCCGCTCGGACGATTTCACGAGAATTTGCCACCGATACCGTCCCCGGAGTCTCGACACCGGAGAGGGGACTGGCCCCAGAACAGTGAGACGGTCGGGTCGACCAATCGATTGAGCCGTCGAAGGGGCTTTTGCCGCGGCCGTCTGTCCAACCACGGCCGGTGACGAGCAGGCGGTGAGTCGAGCCACCCAGGTCGTGGCAGCGTCGCGAACCATTTTCTCGTTGGTCCCCGATACAAGGAGAGCAATCAGATACACCGAGGGCGGATACCCCAATGCAGTCCGATGAGACAGCTCCTCCGATATGAAAACGGATTCGTCGTTCTGAGCCACAGCCTGAATCGCATGATGAGACGACAGATAGGTCTGCACGATAACCTGACCGCCAGTCCCTGCCGAACCGGCGAGACTGACCGCATCGAGGAGCGTATGATAAGTACGTTCGGCGGATCTGAAATCCGGCAGGCTGAGTCCTGCGTCAGCCTGCACAATCCCAACTAGGCCCATCGTCGGGAGAGGCCCGCGCCGCAGCAGCAGTTGTGTTCCGACGATGATATCCCACTCCCCTTGCTCGACCCTCCGCCAGAGGGCCTCGGCATGCGCTGGCTTCCGCATGGTATTTCCATCGAGTCGAATCACTGCCGTGTGAGGAAACAATCGCTTCGCATCCTCTTCCACCCGCTCTGTGCCCTCCCCGATCAACTGCATGCGAGGGCCGGAACAAGAGACGCAGGTCTCGGGGATGGGTGCGACGACCCCGCAGTAAGAACAGAGCAGACGACTCACCTGCCGAGAGTACATCAACGCCACGCGACAGGCAGGACAGCGGGGAACCTGGCCGCAGTCACGACAGACGAGGGCGCCGGCATACCCCTTCCGGTTGAGAAACAACAGAACACCGGCCCGGCGACCGATCGCCTGCTCGATGGCCCGAACAAGCGGCTGGCTCAGCACCGTGCCGCGACCATGGTCTCGCAAATCGATGACCTGTACGCTCGGTCGCTCATCAGACGGCATGAGCCTACGTATAACAATCCCGCATTGTTCCATCGCCGCGCTGGTCTCAAGGGAGGGATGGGACGAACTCAGGACCAGCACCGCCTGTCCATCCTGCGCCCTCAACCAGGCCACTTCCCGTGCATGGTAGCGTGGTTCTTGTGGTTCTTTAAGCGCTGCATCTTCTTCTCCCTCGACCCAAATCGCTCCGATTGCAGTCAATGGGAGAAAGATGGCCGACCGGGTCCCCACGACCACGCGAACGACCTGCCGATGAATCTGATCCCACATCTCGGCCTTCACCTGGTCTGAAAGGCCGCTATGGAAACAGACCGGGGAGATGCCTGTCTCGTCATCACGAATCAAGCCTGCAACCCATTGCGCCCGTTCTGCTTCGCCAACGATGATGAGAACCGTCTGCCCCCGGTCGAGCACCAAGCGAACGGCCTGCTGCAACAGCCTCAATCGATCGGTCCAGGAGGCCTGCACCAGAACCCGAGTGGGTCCTTGGCCTCTCAGTGCCTCGAACAGTGGCTCCGCCCAAGACATTGCGGGGTCAGGAATCAGCGGTGCGGTGATGGCGAAATTGCTCTGGTTCGCCTGTCTAAATGGTTGGACGAGAGTCGCCGGCGAGGACGACGGTAGGGCCTGGACCTCCACCACCCATCCACGAGCCTTGAGATCGTGCAACAATTCGGCAAGGCCAGGACTGCGAGACGACCGACGAAGTCCTGAAGGTTTTTTCCCAAGACGCGAGAGAAGTGCCCGCGCCTTCACCGAGCAGGGTTCCCGAGCCGCAAGGGCGGCCCGCCCTTGCTCCGTCAGTTCGTAGTGGCTGACCTGCGCACGTGGTTTGGGTGCCGGAGGCAGCACCAACCTGAGACATTGTCCCCATGGCGCGACATACTGGTCGGCCACCTGCCGTGAGAGCTGGAACAGGCTCGAGGACACATCTGTTGCGGCCCCCTCCGGGAGCAACGAACGAATCTCCTTGAGGCGTGCTCGATCAAGACCCTGAGGAAGAATGTGGGAGAGGGCGATCACAGCTCCTTGGAGGATCGACCGTCCGAAGGGAACGAGCACTCGATGGCCAATACGTAGCGTGGATTGGAGCGAGAAGGGCACGGTGTAGGTGAACGGGCCTGCCAGATGCCGCGGGACAATGACATCTGCGAACAGGGCCTCCGGCTCTGTGCGTGGAGGGACTGCCTGCGTCGAAATCATGCAGCATTGTAGCAGCACAGGAAAAGGGGGAACAACGAGAGAGAGAGAGAATGGAAAAGTTCTGAAGGGGAACCGGGGAGGGTTGACATTGAATTGTCAACCCTCCGCACGATTCTCGATGAAATTACTTTGAGGGGGCCACCGGAGCAGTGGGGATCTGATCTGAATTGCCCTGGCCAACTGATGCCGGAATCGTCGCCGAAGCAGGATCCCCAGGGACAGATGAGGCCTCCACCTTGGATGAACCTGTTGGAGCCACGGGGACCGTCTGGTCCACTGCGGAGATCGGAGCTCCACTTTCCGTTGAACTGAGGCGGGACAAGTTGTATCCGTTGTCACCGGTTTCAATTGGCTTCGCCGCCAGCTCAGACTGTTCCCTGGCCGATGCGGACGAATAGAGCACGATGTCCACACGACGGTTTTGCTGTCGACCCACTTCCGTCGCATTGCCGGCCACCGGCTTCGTATCGCCATAGCCGACCGACGACAGCTTCGCCGAATCGATCCCGCCCTTCTCTATCAAGTAGCGGAGGACGCCCCCAGCCCGAGCTTTCGATAAGTCCCAGTTCGTCTGGTAGAGCGACTTGAGCGAGGGACCGATTTCCATGTTATCCGCATGGCCCTCGACTCGAATCACCCGATCGCCGGCAGCGGTCTTGAGATACGCGACCAGTTCGTCGAGCACCTGATAGCCCTCGGACTTGATCGTGGCTTCGCCCGATTCATACCGAAGTTGCTTCATCAAATCACTGAGGCTGATTCGGGTTTCGCCGGCGGCATTCTGGACCTGGAACTTGCTTGGAGAGGGAGCCACCGCAGGGGAGACGTTAAGAGACTGCTGGGGTGATTGAGAAATCGGCATCGCTTCAGGAGCATGAATCTTCACCCGAAAGTGATCGCCCTTGAGAATGCGAGAGATTGACCTTGTGATCAGCGCCGTGGCAGTTCGGTCTTCCATAGACAGGATTTTCAATTCGCCCACAACCCGTTGAGGAAGGCCTCCTCCGGACCGAATCACGTCCATCCGATCCCCAGTCCTGATCCCGTCTTCCCGTCCCCGGTCCAGATAGACGATATTCCTTTGCGCCACCAGGTTCATGATTCCCATGTTGGACTGGGAGTCCACAACTCGTCCATCCACATCGCCGGCGGAAGGCTGGTCAACCGCAGCTCCCTCGTCAGTCGGAGGCACGAACTTCATCACCGGGTCACCCGGCGATACAGGTGCGTAGACCCGCATGATCTGAACAGTGGTCAGGTCCTTGTCAATTTGGTTCACCTGAACCACAGCGAGCCGATTGACCAAATAACCCAGATATTGACCGGTGGTGGGATGAAATACCTTGTGCGCTCGTCTGTAGATCGTGAAAAGATCTCCAGGCGCGACATCGTCGGGATTCTTTAGTCGGAGGTACAGGACATCCCGGCTTCCCAAGATCATGTGATTTCCGGTGGTCTGATTGTCGCCGGTTATCATATTCACGAACCCATCTTGTGGAGTCGATCGCTGGATGGAGCCGGACGAATAGGTCAAGGCCGGTTCTCCGAATCGGATCGAGTTGAGGTCGTCCGCTGCCCAGGCCACAGGAAGGAGCGGCGTGGCCAAGGTCCAGACCATGAGAGAGACGACATATTTCATTGGATAGTTAGCCATGGTGGTTGTCCTTCATGTAAGGCACGTATTGCTGTCAGAACCATAGCAAATAGTCCTGTATTGTCAAGAATATTAAGGCCTTGCCCTCGTTGACCTGCCAATTCACCCGATGCTAAGGTGATCTGGAGAATCATTTCTCACAGAGAGGGAACTTCCATGGTGCCTGAGAAGCCTCCCACCCGCGACGATCGAGGCCAAAATCGTCCTCGCATTGAGACCCAGATTCACCGACGCAAGAAAGCCAAGGCCTTCTCGACCCTGGAGCCTGAATGGGATCAAATTGACCAAGTGTCACCCTCCCATCTGCGCATGTCATCAGGTCGCATGTCACCCACCCCACCCAACAGAGCGAAGAATCCCTCATAAATAAGCCATTCCATCCGGACAATTGAAGCCGGTGAGTAGAGCAGGTTCTTTTTTTGGTTGAGCCTTGCCCCTGCCGCCGTCGCATAGACACCCAACACGCCGGCTTTTCACTCGCGCCGGCGACGCCACTCAACGCAACAGAGCCTAGGACTTTCGGGTCGATCCCGCAGGTCCTTTGGACGCTTGCTATCCCCGTAATCCAGGGTCTAAAATCCGGCTCTCCTTGCATCTCAAGGTGTTGAAAGGTCAGCTCCATGAGCGGTTTTGAGTTACTCCTTGAGTACCTGAGCAGGTACTTTCCGATTCTGCTGTTTATTTTCGTGGCGCTGGTGTTCGGCGTGGCGACGCTGCTCCTTAGTTATCTGGTCCAGCCGAAATATCCAGAATCGGAGAAGCTCTCTACCTATGAGTGTGGATCGGAACCGTTCTCGGATGCTCGGATGCCTTTCCCGGTTCGGTATTACATCTTCGCGATGCTCTTCGTTATTTTTGATATTGAGGTCATCTTTCTGTATCCCTGGGCAGTGGTCTTCACCAAGATCGAGTTAATCGGGTTGATTGAAATGCTGGTCTTCATCGGATTGTTTTTGGTGGCCTATGTCTTTGCTTGGCGCAAGGGTGCCCTGGAATGGGACTGATCCAGATTGGTCGTCATTAAAAAGACGGCGCGTCCGACGTAATAATCACGACGATAGAAAAAGCCGTCAACTGGGGTCGCAAG
>JBKJZK010000416.1:0-1301 GCA_046715215.1 Nitrospiraceae bacterium | reverse complement strand
TAAGTTCACGTCGGTGCGCCATAGGCGTCCAAGGGTGGACACCCATCGCCCGAACATCCGGCTCGACGCCTTTCTCGATGAGTCAACGGTGACCTTCTATCTGGACACCTCCGGCGAGCCGCTCTTCAAGCGGGGGCATCGTGTCGTGTCCGTCGAGGCACCGTTGCGCGAAAACCTGGCGGCTGGATTGCTGCGACTCACTGGATGGACGTCGAGCGACGTGCTGCTCGACCCCATGTGCGGCAGCGGAACGATCCCGCTCGAAGCCGCGCTGATGGCGCGCCGGATCGCGCCTGGGCAGTCCCGGGCATTCGCGTTTGAGCGCTTGCTGATCCACGATGCCAAACGCTGGGGCCATCTGCGCGAAGCCTCTCGGCTGAAACAACTGGCAGAGGTGCCGGCTGCCATCTATGCCTCCGACCAGGATCCTGCCGCGATGAAGATCGCGCAGCGGACATTTCAGGGGGCGGGAGTCGCGGTCGATATTCGCCTGCGGCAGAGCGACGTGCTCACCCTTGAAGCTCCAGCTAAACAGGGCGTGCTGTTGATCAATCCCCCCTATGGAGTCCGACTCAGCCGACCCGAGGAGCTCGATGCGTTCTATCCACAGCTGGGCGATTGGTTGAAACAGCGATTCAGCGGCTGGCGGGCCTATATTTTTACCGGCGATTTGCGGGTCCCCAAGTTGATCGGCCTCGCGCCATCGAAACGCATTCCTCTCTTCAATGGTCCGCTGGAGTGTCGGTTGTATGAATTTCAGATTGTTTCGGGCTCGATGCGCAAGACGATTCCCACACCCAAAAGCCCGGATTATTCATGAATGCCGTCGTCATCGATCTCAACGGAGACGATTCCTATCACGGGGCTGTACTCGGACTGGTAAGCGGACGGCTTGGGTGCGACTGTTCATCGATCACGCCGGCGACAATGTCTATCAGCTCGACATGGTTTTCGCCCATGCGTCGCCAAAAACTAGGAAATTTCCGTGATCTGGTCTATATTGCTCAGCTAGCAAGACTCCGGAGAGAGTACCGTTATTATGCATACGTTTTTACATCTAACCGAGGAGGCTCCAATGGTATTTATTCCGAAAGTCGTCGGTGTCATATCTTGTGGTTTCTTGCTGTGCCTCGGGCTGTCCAACGTGGCGCAGGCAGAGCATCCGCCTGCGCCTTCAGACCTTATGAAAACTGACTCCGTAACTGATCGGCAAGGTTTTCAATCTGATGATGACAAGCAAAAGAACGTGGACAATCAGAAGGGAGGTAACCGTGCAAAAGGTGCCAGGACGATCAAGGGCG
>JBKJZK010000415.1:0-4354 GCA_046715215.1 Nitrospiraceae bacterium | reverse complement strand
GCTCCGGCGCATAGCGCACCCGATAGAAGCCATGGCCTTCCTCGTTGATCAGTACTGACTCCCAATCGTGAGGGAGCGGAACCGCCGTGTTCTTTTCCGTCAGCAACAAACGTGAGGTTTTGGCCTTGCCTCCGGCAGTGATTCGCATCTGGAGCGGGATCTGCCATGTGACGGGCGAGGGGGGAGGGGGGAGGGGGGAGGGGTTCGGCAGATATGTGAAGCGCTGTTGAGTGAACACGAGTGCTGAGCCTTCCCGCAGTTCAGCGGTGATTAACGGATACCCTGGTTGGAAAATCCAACCATTCATGAGTTCAGGCACAGGCTGCTTGGCGATCTTCCCCAACGAAACCCAGAGATCGTTCGTGTCTGCGTTCCCATAGGCATGCGCGTGCAAGTACTCGCGAACCCCGTCGCGGAAGACCGTCGGTCCAATGTACTGTTCTAACATCCGGAGCACCGACGCGCCCTTTTCATAGGTCAGAACGTCGAACATCGCGTCGGCGTCCTTGGGAGCTTGTACTGGATACTCGATCGATCTGGTACTGTGCAGTCCGTCGACAGAAAAAGCCGCGGCGCGCGAGAGACCGAAGCTGTCCCATCGTTTCCATTCTGGCTTCCAGGCGTCGACGGCCAGCATTTCCATGAAGGTGGCGAAGGCTTCGTTCAACCAGAGCCCGTTCCACCAGGACATGGTCACCAAATCGCCGAACCACATGTGCGCGTTTTCATGCGCGACCACATCGGCCACGCGCTCCAGTTCCCCGTGCGTGGCACTCTGCCGATCGACCAGCAAGGCCGTTTCACGGTATGTAATGGCGCCTAGGTTTTCCATCGCCCCAGAGGCAAAGTCAGGAATGGCGATCAGGTCCAGCTTGTCACCGGGGTATGGGATCCCATAATAGTTTTCAAAAAATGAGAGCGATGCTGCCGCAATGTCTTGGCCAAATCGAGCAAGATGCCCTTTCCCAGGAACGGCCCACAGGCGAAGGGGGGTCTGGCCGATCATCATTGGTTCGGTCGGCTCGATTCGACCTACGATGAACGCGACCAAGTAGGTGGACATCTTAATCGTGTCGGAGAAGCGCACCACCTTCTTCTCACCCGCAAGCGTTTCGAATGCGATCGTGGTGTTGGAGACTGCAGTTAAAGTTGGATCAATGACCAGCGTGGTTGCAAAGACGGCCTTGAAGTCCGGCTCATCCCAGCAGGGAAAAGCCCGGCGGGCATCGGTGGCTTCGAACTGTGTTGCGGCCATACGGTGAGTTGCACCATACTCGTCTTTATAGGTGCTGCGATAGAAACCGCGGAGCTTGTCATTGAGCGTGCCGTAGAATGTCATCGTCAGCTTCCAGGCGCCTGGCGAGAGAGGCGTGGTGAATGTGAGCCGACAGCGCTGGAGCGATGCATCCAACGCAATCGTGGCCTGCCTCGCTGGGCCTGACCCTCCTTCAATCTGCGCCGAGGTGATATCGAGTTCAATGGCGTTCAGGACAATTTCAAAGGTTGGCTGATGAATCGTGAGGGTGATGGTTTCTTGTCCAGCAAAGCTTGCGGCAGGCAGGTCCGGCTCCAATCGAAGATCGTAGCGAATCGGGACCACGTGCCTCGGAAGCCGGTATGGATCGAGCGTACCCGGAGAAAAGTCCTGGTTCATATCCTTACCTTTCGATCGTTCTGTGGCTGCTTGTGCGAAGGAAGTGTGGAGCCACGAGCTGAAGAACGGTGTGAGTGGAATGGCCAGGAGGAAGCGGCCATGCTTGATGAGGGCCTGTAGGGTCTGTCGCCTGCCGACCAGCTCACTCATGTCCTCGCCGCAGGGTGTCTTTCAACTCCGTTGGGTGTACCCACGATGAGCAGGTCTGTTCGTCCGACAAATAGACCGGTCTCGACGACTCCGGGAATCAGGTTCAAGGCGATCTCGAGTTCTCGCGGATTGTCGATCCGTGGGAGATGGACATCCAGAATCACATGACCTGCTTCCGTGTTGAACGGCGATCCGTTCCGTTCCCTGAGGACCACACGACTCTGCGTGAGGGCAGCAATTTCTCGTGCCGTACTTCCCCAACCGAAGGGGATCACCTCAATGGGGAGCGGGAATGATCCCCCCAGTATGGGGACTCGTTTGGTATGGTCGACCATGACGATGAACTGCTTGGCCGAGGCCGCGACAATCTTTTCCTTCAGGAGTGCGCCGCCTCCGCCCTTGATGAGATTGAAACCTGGATCGACCTGATCTGCCCCGTCGATCGCGACATCGATCACCCAGGTATTATCGGCATCGATGAGGATGATTCCTTCTTGCCTGGCGAGCATGGCCGTTTCCTTTGACGTGGGCACTCCGCGAAGTGTCATGCCCGCGCGGACCTTTTCCCCCAGCGCGATGACCATATGCTTGGCCGTTGAGCCGGTCCCGAGGCCAACGACCATCCCATCGCGGACGAATTCGACGGCTGTTAACGCGGCGGCTTTCTTCTGGCTGTCGAGGTCCTGGTTGCTCGTCATGATGCGGGGGTGTGGGAGAGGGCCGCAGCGACGGACGCGGCACCGAGTAAGGCGGTCTGCTGATTCATGACCACTTTAACCGGGATCGAACTCATCAACCGTTTGTAGCGACCTTTGTTGGTAAAGGCCTTCATGAAGGTTCCGTCTTTCAGTTTGGCCAATAACTTCGGTGCGATGCCGCCGCCCAGATACACGCCGTTGAGGGTCATCGCCTTCAAGGCAAGATTGCCGGCTTCGGCTCCGTAGATGGAGGCGAACAGGTCGAGCGCCTGCTTGGCGATGTCTGCCTGACCCTTGAGCCCCGCTTCTGCAATCACCGCCGCTGGGTCTCCGGCTTTGATTTGTTCCGAGAGCCACGTCGGCTCATTCTTCTTGCTGTCTCGGACATAGTCATAGATGGCGTGCAGTCCGGGGCCGGACAACACCCGTTCGTAACTCACATGCAGGTAGTTACTGCGCAGATGGCGCAACAGTTCAATTTCGTTGTCATTGTTCGGTGCAAAGTCCGCATGACCCCCTTCCGACGGCATAGGCTGATAGCGCAAGCCGTTCCAGAAAAGGATAGATTCGCCCAGTCCGGTTCCCGCCGCGATCAGGGCGAGCGCCTGGTTGTGTACTGGTGGAGTTCCGGCGTTGAGAATTTCGACTTCTTCCGGTCGGAGCAAGAGAATTCCGTGTGCCATGGCTTCGAGATCGTTGAGCAGCTTCACCCTCGGTATGTCGAAATGTTTCGCCAGCGTTGCACCATCGATCACCCACGGGAGGTTGGTCGTATGGCAATGGTTCTGAATGACGGGGCCGGCAACGCCGAAACAGGCCGCGTCGATCCTCGGCGGTTTTTCCGCTGAGCGCGTCGGTTCCGGCTCGGCGGCGTCGCTCTTTTCGGTTGCGAATTCGTCGATGGGCGTCGGGGGCTTCGGCGGGACGAGAAATTCAGTGAGCATGTCCTCGAGCGAGGTGTAATCGGCACTGTGAAACGATTCCAATCGGACGGGATCGACGCGATCCTTGCTCCAGTCGAACAGGGCCAAGTGGGTTTTCGTACCCCCGATATCTCCGGCAACAATCATCCCGCCCTCATGCGCTCGTCCGCTGATGATGGATCGGAAGCTCGACTGCCGCAGCTCGGTCGAGGAACCAGATGAGGCGGCCTGCTTCTGGCTGGACCAACGATGCCGGGAGCTGTCGTTCCGCCTCGGTCTTCGGATCGAGAATGGCTCTGACGACTCCTGCTTTGCCGGCACCCGCGACGAGAAACAGTATCACACTCGCCCTGTTGATCGCAGCTAGGGTCATGGTCAGCCTGTTGGGTGGATCTTTTGGAGATTGGGTTGCCACAATCACGCGTTGGTGGTCTCGTAAGATTGATGCCCCAGGAAACAGAGAGGCCGTGTGCCCGTCTTCGCCTAACCCCAAGAGGATGAGGTCAAGGGATGGCTGGGCCGATGGTGCAGTCTTCGTCGCAAGACGCAACTGCTGTTCATACTCAGTGGCCGCCGCCTCAGGATCACGGGATTCCCCTGCCATACGATAGACCTGTGAGGGCGTAATTTTCAGAGGGGTGAACAGGGTTTTGTGGGCCAAGGCGTAGTTGCTCCGAGGATCATCCGGAGAGACGCAGCGTTCATCGCTGAAGAAGAAGGTGGTCCGGGACCAATCGAAGCGATCGGCGAAGGCCGGAGAGGTCAGGGCGTGGTAGAGGGTTTCCGGCGTCGTGCCGCCGGAGAGTGCGATGAGGAATCGACCGTTCGCACGAACGGCCTCTTTGCCCACCGCGTGCACGAGTTCCGCTGCTGCCGTGGCCCATGTGTGACTGTCGTGAAAGATGCGGATGTCAGGGACTGCGGGCATT
>JBKJZK010000414.1:0-5197 GCA_046715215.1 Nitrospiraceae bacterium | reverse complement strand
CCGGCACCCTTCGCGGCGCCAAAACCCTGGCCGAAAAAGACCACCTTGGTCCCGACCGGCCCACTGACGGGATCGACGCGAATGCTCGGAATCAGCTTCAGCGGAACGGCGTTGCTCACTGTGTACTGGACTGGAGCGCAACAAGCCCCATCCGGCAAGGGATCGGACGAGGCCAATCGAACCACCACATCGCCTGACGCAGCATTCGTGGGAACTTCGACTTCGATGGTGTCGTCTTTCCAGCGACGCGACCTGACGACCACGCCTCCGATCATCACATCGTTGACTCCGAACATCGTATTGGGGTCGCGCGGACCAGCCGTGTTGCCGAAATGTGCGCCGGTAATCTGCACCGTATGGCCTGGTTCAATCTCTGCCGGCGTCACTGCGGTAATCGTCGGTTGCATTATTATTAATTTCCCGGCAGCCATTTTCTTCTTCCCGGCCATGATTTCTACGGGACCGGATTGAGCATGGAAGGGAACCTTCACTTCGATCAGGTCGGACTCCCATCGCTGAATCAATGCAGGGAACCCACCGACGGTTACGCGATTGACTTGCACGGATCGAAATACGGGAAACTTCCCGCCGATCGATACGGTGGCGCCCGGGACCGCCGTGGACGGATGTAGCTCGAACGAGGAAGGAGTAGCCGCAAACACGCCGGCGCTCAGACTGGCCCACAACGTCATCGTACTCACGCCGGTTACGAACGCATTCATGAATAGACCCCTAGCAAGCAAGAACACTGTACGGTAAACCCTGCGCGTGGGATGAGACCTCCACGCACCGGACTCAGAAAGGATACAACGTGGATACCACGTAAAACAAAGACCCAACGAACTATAGCAAGCGGTTTTTTCGAGAGTCAATCCGGTGAGCGCGCACCCTGATGGCGTTCAGAGCCGGTTAGCATGCTGTGGAGAAACGCTGTGGGCAGACCAGAACTTCACCGGTCCGCACGTATGCCAGCGACGAGCTCATTTGAGCGGAACAACAGGAAAACGCCGGGCAGGATGCTCAAAAATGCCAGACGGCTCACCCCCCACCCTGGCGCGCCGAGACGCGCCTTTTCCCAAACAAAGCCGCAGCGAATTATCACTTTATAAGGGGTGGCTGGGATGATCCCAACTGCGCGCAATATTCCACCCCGCCCTCAGCGCGCCAAGACGCGCTTTATCCCGATCGAGGGCCTTCTGGTTTTCCCCACTTCGACTTCGGGGGAGCAGCCAGACTGTCCTTCACTGCGCGCATCGGACGAGCACCGTTTTATCGTGCGCGTTCTGCGAGCACGAAGGATGGTAGACCGATCAGGAGACGGAGAAAATCACTTCAATTTCGACGGGAGCCCCGCGAGGCAACTCAGCAGCCCCCACAGCCACACGTGTATGACGACCAGATTCTCCAAAGATCTCAACCAGGAGGTCAGAGGCCCCGTTGAGGACTTGGGGCTGCTGCACAAAACCTTCCGCCGACGCCACATGCCCGACGACCTTCACGACACGCGTAATTCGATCCAACGTCCCGAGAGCTTGCCTGACAATCGCCAATGCATTCAGGAGAGCAAGCCTGGCCGCCTCCATCCCCTGCTCGACGGTCAGATCACGTCCAAGCTTACCGGAGAACGCCAACTGCCCGTCTCGCATGGGAAGGACGCCGGACAAAAATAAAAGATCTCCAGCCTGGACCGCCGGGACGTAGGTCGCCAACGGTTGCGGCGGAGGTGGCAACTCCAGATGCAGTTCCTTCAGTTTGCGTTCGTAGGACATCGCTGTCGAATGTTCAATGTCGAATTTTGAATGGTGAATGTTCGGAAATCATCAGATCGAGTCCGACTCCGACAATTCAACATTTACCATTCACCATTCCTAATTCCGCTTCACGCGGAACGCGGGCTACCCTGCGCGGAGCGCATCGAGAAAACTCTCACCCACAGGAAGTTGACCCCCTTGCAGGGCTTCCACAATGGTATGCCCCAGATCAGCAGCAGAAGTTCGGATGCCGAAATGGACCCCATGTGCCAACTTTGGCCCAGTGGCCAAGAGAGGAACATATTCCCGCGTCGGGACCTGATCCGCCTTCGTGATATCCCGTCCATGATCGCCCGTCAGGACAAGCAGGTCGTCTGGGCGAAGCTGTTCCAGCAACCCGGGAAGCCGTCGATCAAAATCATGGAGGGCCGTAGCCGATTGTGCGGCATCCGATTCCAGGACATCAAGTCCGGCAAAAATCAATCCACGGGGAACCTTTTTCAACATCCCCGTGACCTCAGCAAGTAACGCCGTCCAGTGCCCAACGGGAACGGAACGAGTGAGCCCGCGACCGCTGAAGAGATCGCCGACTTTCCCCACCCCAATCAGGATCTGGCTCACACGGTTGAGCACATCGAACATGGTCAGCCCGGGAGGTTCAAGCACGAACTCACGGGGTTGTGGGCTGAACTGTACCGCACCGGACTCACCCAAGAGAGGATGGGCTGAAACACGCCAAATTCCCCATGGATCCTTAAGTAATTTTCTTGCGTCCCGGCAGCGCTGAAAGAACTCCTCCCGACGCATGGCGCTATCGTGCACCGCGACATGGCAGGTTCGCCGTCCATCCGT
The DNA here is from genome assembly GCA_046715215.1 of Nitrospiraceae bacterium. Classification (GTDB taxonomy): domain Bacteria; phylum Nitrospirota; class Nitrospiria; order Nitrospirales; family Nitrospiraceae; genus Palsa-1315. The sequence goes on along the minus strand of JBKJZK010000414.1, from coordinate 2,594 downwards.
CCAGACGATCAGCGCGCCCGACGACAGATGTTCGGCTTCACACTCGCGCAGCATGGCGACTGCGGACGAACGGCGATTGCCGACGATCTTGCGGCCAAATGCCTGTTCGATAACCGCGACCATGTCAGGAGGAAATCCGTTGGGATACAGCGGCCCGGCAACGTCCGTCAGATGGCCTGCCATTTCCCAATAGCCGGCTATGGAATCCACACCCTTCGAGAGGAATCCAAGACGACCGAAACACCCTTCCGGCTGCTCCATTGTCCGCACACCTTTTATGTCAGTGATGTGGCCAAGCCCGAGCGCTTCCAGCGTAGGGAGGCTGAGTCCCCCAACGGCATCAGCCAGATGGGACAAGGTGTTGGACCCCGCATCGCCGTATTCCGACGCATCGGGCATGGCCCCGACGCCGAGTCCATCGATCACCAGTACAATGACACGAGTAATCATGGGCGCACTATAGCAGAAGCGAGACGCATCGGATACGTTCCCCGTTAAGCAGAATGAGGAATGTTGAATGGTAAATGTTAAATGGTCGAACTCGGAAAATGTTTCACTGTGAGGTGTGAACCGTAAGTCGCAAGATATCTATGATCCGTCGATCTGAGGTTTTACGAACATTCAACAGAAGTGATGCAGCTTGGCAATTGCAGCAGAAGCATTCATGAACGGTGTGGGCTATGAAGCAGATAGTCGTTGCAGTTGCCACTCGGCTATGATCGCGAGGCTAGCACTTGTACCGATCCGATCCGCACCGGCCTCCAGCATGGCCAGCGTGGTCTTCCAGTCTCTAATTCCTCCGGAGGCCTTCACCTTGGCGCGACCAGCCACCTCGTCTTTCATCAGTCTCACATCCTCCACCGTTGCACCGGCAGCGGCAAATCCGGTCGAAGTCTTCACGTAGTCGGCTCCCGCCTCCACAACCAACTGACAGGCCGTACGCTTTTCCTGTGGCGTCAGAAAACACGTTTCGAGTATGACTTTGTGTTCGATTCCTGGTGTCGCGTTCACCACTTCAGCAATGTCCTTTCGCACATACTCACGATCTCCCGACTTCAGCCGGCTCACATTCAAGACCATATCCAGCACGTGCGCGCCGCGCGCGACCGCTTCAACGGCTTCGGCGACTTTGGTCTTCGTCGTGTGACCACCCAGCGGGAACCCGATAGGGATGCCTACACGAATCGCCGTGCCCGCGACAGCTGCCACCGCTTCATCCACATAGCAAGGCGGGACGAAAATCACGGTGAATCGATGGTCCTTAGCTTCCTGGCACAGTCGCAGGACATCTGTTTTTGTGGCGTCCGGCCGGAGCACCGTGTGGTCTATGAGATCCGGCAAGTTCCAATCAAACACAACAGGCTCCTGAAAACAATTGTGGCACAATAGCCCCGCGAGATGGGCGGGACTGGCGAGACGTGGATAGGGCGGATATCCGTTTTGGCTCGCTCGTCCCGCCCGCTGCGCACCGAGGCTGCCCTTTACTGCGCGCATCGAACGAGCACAGTTTCATCGTGCGCGTTCTGCGAGCGAGAAGGGCACCTGGCCTCTCCCTCCCCTGCTGGCGGACTTTTTCAGCGTCCTGATAACTCACGACACTCCTTCTTTGTGAGCAAGAGCCCCCTCCCCGGGGGCGATTGACGTCTGGGAATGGGCCCCACGACGGAAAGGCTGCTTCTGATATTTCTCTACCGCCTTGTTGTGCTCGATAAGCGTCGCAGAAAACTGATGCGTTCCATCGTTTCGCGAGACAAAATACAAGGAGGGCGAATCCAAGGGATAGAGTGTCGCGCGAATCGCTTGAATGCCGGGGTTGGCAATCGGTCCAGGCGGCAGTCCCTGCACCCGATAGGTATTGTAGGGACTAGGACTGGACAGGTCTTTCTTGTGTAAATTTCCGTCAAAGACCGGCAAGCCATAAATCACGGTTGGATCGCTCTGCAATGGAATGTGCTTCTTGAGCCGGTTGTGAAACACCGCTGAAATCTCTGCCCGCTCGCCGCCAGACCCAGTCTCCTTTTCGATCACGGAGGCGAGGGTCAGCACTTCGTGCATGGTCATCTTGAGTTCCTGCATTCGAGCGAGCAGCTCCGGTCCAACCACCTGCCGCAACTGCTCGACCATAGCCGCCAATACCTCTCTCGTCTTGACCCCTCGAGGAAATTTATACGTGTCGGGATAGAGGTACCCTTCCAGCGTCTCCGCCTTAATCTCAAGCGAGGCAATGAACGCTCGGTCTTTCGCCAATCGAAGAAATTCCACACGATCCGTAAGACCGTCTTGAGAAGCCAACTCGGCGACTTGGACCATGGTAAGCCCTTCGGGAATCGTCAGCGGATGGAGCACCACATGGCCATTGAGCAACATCGCGAGAATCTCCGCCGGAGTCATGCCGGGGTTCAGCTCATATTCACCTGCATGAACTTTCCGGTCGGCAGATTGGGATTTGCCAAAATAGACAAAGAAAGAACTGCTCTTGATCACTCCTTCGCGCTCAAGCAGCATCGCGACATGTTGAAACGTCGAGCCATCCGGGATGACGACGACTTTCGAGGGAGGATGCGTTTCTGTGGGAATAGCCGGGCCTTCAGCCC
>JBKJZK010000413.1:0-3246 GCA_046715215.1 Nitrospiraceae bacterium | reverse complement strand
GGCTCGGCTGCACCTGGCGCATATCAGCACAGAGGGATCGGTCCGGATGGTGCGGGAGGCCAAGTCACGCGGACTGAAAGTCACAGCCGAAGCTTGTCCCCATCACTTTACGATCACGGAAGAAACGCTTCGAGGCTATAATACCTATGCCAAAATGAATCCTCCGCTTCGAACGTGGAAGGATGTGCAAGCGATCAAGGAAGGTCTCCGCGATGGCACGATCGATGTCATCGCCACAGATCATGCCCCGCATGCCACTCAGGAAAAACAGCTGGGATTTACTGAAGCGCCGTTCGGAATCGTCGGATTGGAGACGGCACTGCCATTGACCTTGGCGCTGGTCGAGGAGGGGGTCTTGTCGTTGGAGTCGGCAGTCGACAAGCTGAGTACGGCTCCGGCAAAGGCGTTTGGATTGGCCAAAGGCACGTTGGCGGTCGGGGCCGATGCCGATGTGGCGATCGTCGATCAGCAGGAACAGTGGGAGGTCGATCCGGCCAAGTTTCGCTCAAAGAGCCGAAATACCCCGTTTGCCGGATGGAAGGTGAAGGGTCGGGTGACGACGACAATCGTGGGTGGCCGGGTGGTGTTTGAGGCCAGCCAGGCAGAGCAGTAGCTCGATGCTTCGTATGTCCCGTTGGGGGATGGTCTGTTGCCTCACGCTTGAATGGCTGGCGCTGGGAGTATGGGTCGGCGGGTTACTGGTGCTCATTGGAGCGGTCATTCCAGCGGTCTTTAATACCTTCGGCGGGCAGGATTCAGGCGGATTGTTTCTGACGCGGGCGTTTGAGGGCTATCATCGCTTCGTAATCGGGGCGCTGGCGATCATGGGCGCCGCATTGTGTTATCGCTGGCGGAGTGGAGATCCGGCGGTGGCGGTCAGCCGAGGCGAGATGACGGTGCTGGTGGGGATGGCGGTGATTGCGGGACTCATCATTGTGTGGCTGCACCCCTCTGCTGCGGCACTTCAAGCTCAGGCCTTCGCGGTGCAAGAGGAGGCGGCCAAGAAGGCAGCCTTCGAAGCTTTGTTTCGTATGTTGAAGCCGATTCGGTGGATTTACATGGTTGATCTTGTACTGGGAATTCTCTTGATCGGAATCAAGGCGAAACGGTCTCTCTACCGGGACGGAGTGTTCTCGTGAAAAAAGCGTGGTTGGCATTGGCAGACGGTACGATTTTCGAGGGCCGTGCCCTCGGATACGAAGGGGAGACGGTGGGAGAAGTCGTGTTTAACACGGCCATGACCGGCTACCAGGAAGTTTTGACCGATCCTTCGTATAAGGGACAAATCATCACGATGACTTCTCCCCATATCGGAAACTATGGGATGACACCGGAGGATGCCGAGTCGCGGCGGATTTGGGCTGAGGGATTCATCGTGAAAGAGGCAAGCCGACTTGCCAGTAACTGGCGCAGCCGACAGCAGTTACAAGATTATATGCATGAGGCGAAGATCGTCGGCATCGAGGGGTTGGATACGAGGGCCCTGACCCGCCATTTGCGCGAACATGGCTCACAGCAGGGCCTCATCACCCATATTGACGGGGATCCCATCCGGATCGTCGAGATGGCAAAGGCAGCGCCGAGCATTATTGGCCGTGATCTGGCGGCAGCCGTTACTTGTGAGAAGGCCTATCGGTGGACAGAAGGGTCAGGTGAGTGGGCACCCTCGCTCGGCGACAAGCCTCGGGTCGGTGCGACCAGACGGTGGCATGTCGTCGCCTATGATTTCGGGGTGAAGCTGAATATTCTTCGCCGGCTGGTGGATGCGGGGTGTGACGTGACAATTGTCCCGGCTTCGACCACCGCGATGCAGGTTGAGGCCCTCAAGCCCGATGGGATCTTCCTGTCGAACGGTCCGGGGGATCCGGAGGGAGTGCCTTACGCGATTGAGGCGGTCCGGCAATTGATCGGGCACCGCCCAGTCTTCGGCATTTGTTTAGGGCATCAGATTCTCGGTCTCGCGCTGGGGCTCAAAACCTATAAGTTGAAGTTTGGCCATCATGGGGTGAACCATCCGGTCATGGACCTTCGCACGAGACAAGTCGAGATCACGTCGCAAAACCACAATTTCTCTGTGGAGGTGGCCTGCCCGATCAGTGAGATTCCCGATCGACCACCAGTGGTGGACACATCGTTCGGTCAAGTCGTGGTGACACATCTGAGTCTGAACGATCACTCGATCGAAGGATTGGCCTCTGTCGATCGCCCGGTGTTTTCGGTGCAGTATCACCCCGAGGCGTCTCCCGGTCCCCATGACTCCGCCTACTTATTCACCGAGTTTATTCAGTTGATGGAGAAACGGAATGCATAGGATTTATGCCATGTTTGGTCGGCTCTGCCTCCTCGCAGTCATCAGTCTGCAAACCGGTTGCATCACGGTCAATCTCATCGAGCCATCGGGGCCGGTGAAGGAAGTGCAGCTCAGCGGCACGGGCGATGGAAAAGTGCTGTTGCTCGATCTGTCGGGGGTCATCAGCTCACAAGATAAAGATGGCCTCGTTCCGCAGCCCAACATGTTGGCCACATTCAAGGAAGAGCTGACGAGGGCCTCGAAGGACGAGAAGATCAAGGCCGTGGTCGTCCGCATCAACAGTCCGGGCGGAACCGTGACCGCCTCGGACATCCTGTATCACGAGTTGCGGGACTTCAAAACCAAGAGGAAGGTTCCCATCATTGCTTCGATGATGGATGTGGCGGCGTCGGGGGGCTACTACCTGGCCATGGCGGCGGACAGCATTTTGGTTCATCCCTCCACGGTGACAGGCAGTATCGGCGTCATCATGCTGACCGTCAATGCTCGGGGATTGCTCGAAAAAGTGGGTGTCGAGGCCAACGCCATCACGTCCGGCCCCCGCAAGGACATGGGCTCACCCTTTCGGGTCATGACGGCTGAGGAGCGGGGGATCTTTCAAAGTGTGATTGACTCGTTCTATCTTCGGTTCCTGGCAGTAGTACAGGAGGGGCGTCCCAATCTGTCGGCTGATCAAATCAAGAAACTGGCCGATGGACGGATCTATTCCGGAGATCAGGCCAAGGCGGCAGGCTTGATCGACGAGATCGGGTATCTTGATGACGCGCTCGAAATGGCCAAGAAGAAAGCGGGTCTCACGGAAGCGCGTGTCGTGACCTATGGGCGGCGGGGGGAGTATCAGAATAATATCTATTCGCGCCTGTTCGGGACGAGTTCGGGCATCACCGGGTTAGCCAATTTGGATTTGCTGTCGATGGTGCGGGGTGGAACGCCGC